>CAZXRI010000020.1:0-11098 GCA_964642765.1 uncultured Methanosarcinales archaeon
TACCCCGCAGCTTGCTGCGATTGGGATAGGCGATGCCTATATTCTGCTTTATTTTTCAATTTTTTCATGCTATAATTACCTCTTTTTTATTTTGTGGCAGAATAATTACTAAAGTATCTAATATTGACCTTCCTGGATGGCTCACTTGTCCATCTGGATCTACATTTTTATAATTACCGTAACCACCACCTTTTGATTCTTTATGGAAATGTTTCTCTTTTGGATCCCATCGCCATTTATTTCCATTCCTATCTATTATATCACCCCTATTATATTTCAAGTCGCCTCTTTTTTCATAATCTGAATATCAAATATCATCTTCATAATCTACTCTCCTAAATTTGTAATCATTTGCCATGAATGTTATAGCAATACTATCCTGAAATCTAACATTAAATAGATAGTCACTACTCTTTTTTAGGATATATAAGTCCTTAAGAATTCCATCAAAATCTGTATTCCATCTATGTTCAAACTTAGTTGTATCCCCATCGAGAATGTCAAGTAACCCTACTTTTTTACCAGGAAACCAGTATGTATCAATTTTTATATATAGACGAATTCCATTTTTAAGTTTAGTAATCTTGAATATCTGGCAATCATGAAAATTAAACTCTATTTCTGATTCAATTTTTTTCTTCATTGGTATAACCTCTAATAAGTTTTTTTCTCGTCATAATTATTTTTGGAGTCAGGTAATAGCCACGACCAAAAACTTGTTCTAGATTTTTTTTCTTCTCTATAATCATTCGGATTTTTATATTGACCTTGTTTATCAACTTTTTTATGATTATCTTGTCCCTCTTTCCACTCTACATTTTTTTTAGGACCATCATTTGGTGTCCATATGTCTCTTTTTTCTAAATCCGTTTTTTTATAGATTCTATTATTTATGTGTGGTCCTTGAATTGGATCATAATCTTCTTCCCATGTTTCTATCTCGTTTTCATTTTCTCTTACCCATTTATCTTTTCCTCTGAAATTTTCCCATTTCCAATCGCTCAAACCTTCTTCTGCTCGAGTAGTAAATGAGTCTGGTCTATAAATCAATGGATATGGTCCTGTAGAGGGAAATTCAACTCCTGGACCAAATTTAAATGAATTTTCAAGAGGGGCAGGAAACCTAAATATAAATTCTGTAGAGCCAGGTAATATAAAATGCCCATCAGGGTCTATATATCTGTACGGATTATTTATAACATAGGAATATTGATTCAGATTTTGTGGATTGTATCTATTCTGTATTATATTATCCGCCTGTGTAAACCTCCTCAGAATATTCGGCTCATAATATCTTGCTCCGAAATACATAAGAGAAGATTCGTCGAGTTCTTTTCCTGTGAAAGTAAATCTCTGCCCTGATGAATTTAATGCTCCGCCAAAAGGAGCATACTCAATTTTCTCGAGAAGCTTTCCTGCTGCATTCGTGATTATTCTCGGGCTGCCAAGCATATCGTTCTCATAATAAAACATATTTCCTGCATAATCTTCTTTGGCAATTAATTTCCCGTCGAGATAATGGTATTTTTCATTTGTGGTTACACCCAACTGTTCAACACTGATGAACTGCTGGCTTACATAATATGTTGTCCTCTTTCTTCCGCTTGAGTCATATTCAATTTTTTTCAAGCGGTTTCCATTGTGGTCGTAAATGTATTCATCCTTGAATGCAGATGAATTTTTTGAGTTCTGGACAGAAACCATATTATTATTTTTGTCATAGATGAAATTCAATCCAAAAGCTGACTGCATATTGCCGTTACTATCATAGAATATATCATGAACAAATCCCGTCGAGCTTTTCCAGCAGAGTTTTGTTGATGCATCATAAGAATAAGATGTCTTGCAGTCTGAACTTGACAGTGCTGATGATTTGCATTCTGTTCCAGACGAGCATTTCAGATTTGCAGGGCAATCATAAGCATCATTTCTCAGGCATGCTCCAGAGTCGCAGATTCTTTCTGGCTGTAAAGTGTTTCCTGAGCATGATTGCGATTGGCAGACTAAATTGTCGCAAGCCTTGTTATATGATATTGCATAATTATTATCGGGACAAAGTGATGATGTTCCTGTGCATCTATCCTCGTATGCTGTTCCAGAGCACCCTGATGTTGAGGCACTGTTGCATGTTGGATTATGTGCGCTTTTGCAGACTGTTCCAGATGATTTGAATTTGCCGCTTGTTGTGCAGCATGGATCTATAGGATTACATTCAGGCCAATACTCGCATGTTGTCTGGATTTTTTCTGTTGAAACTAAATCATATTCGTCAACAAACATTGAGATTGATTTACCTGATCTAAAGTTGATCCATCGTATGTAAGGATCTCCTGTATCATCGCTATATCCCAAGTTGCAGAAGTCATAAAAACTATTACAATCATAATCTTGGTCTACATCTGCGTTAAAAGACAGCCTAAGTGATACTAAACTTCCATAGCATTCAGTATCACAGTTTGGATTGAATAATGAGCATGCAAAAGCATCAGGAGCACAGTATAAGTTGTTTGTATTAGATAGTGAGTCTGCTGAATCAAAATCGTCTCCACTATCTATGCAAGAATCTATCCATACACCACCATTACTCCCAAGAAACACACTATTTTCTCCGAGACAATAGTTATTTTGATTGTCATACCAAATAGAATCATATGAAGTCCAATAAAGTCCTATAGCAGAGTCTAAATTGTGCAAGTCATCATAACCACTTATGTCACTCGAGCTGATAAAATTTGAAGGTGTTGTCTGCCTGAATCTATAACATTTTGTACTGTCTATAGGAGTATAGCTACCCATTCCCATACCTATGCCAACTATGTGTTCACCATCTGCATCATAATCATTCTCAATTAAGTTTTCTGTATAGGAATAAACCGTCCTGAATGTATCGCTGCATTTTGATTTGCTGCATGTTCTTGTGCATATTCCGTCGGAACAGCTAACTCCATCGTCTTTATACCCATCAGGACAGGAAGAAGGGCTGCATGGACCGACTGAAGTAAACAGTGTTTTTTCAGATGATGTTGTTTCCATACTTAGAAGAATATTTGGTTGATATTTTTGGATTAATTCTGGAATGTCTGTATATGTTATTTTTCCGTCTTGAGAAGCAAGTATTTGATAATTCTCGATAAGAAGGCCTGTTTTATTATTCCTGAATGTTGATGTTTTATATGCAATTTTAATTAAGTAAGTTGTCTGGTTTGTTGTGTTGCCTGTTAAGATTTCTCCTCGGAGAATTGAGTATGTACCTGTGTGGTTTGTGGTGTTTAGATTGGCAAGCGTATCTTGTGCAATAATGAGAATATCCTCTGGTAATATCGAGAAATTGGTTGAATGGTCTGACTCAATTGTTGAGTTCTCGTCTATGATTTCTTCTGGAACTTCATCTATTGAAAAGGTTAGTGGAATGAGTATTATTGCTAAGATTATTGTAATTAAAGAGATTTGTTTTTTGTTGATTGAATTACACCCCAAAACCACAATTCAAGAAATGATTGCATTTGATTTATTTAATTATTTCTATTATTCCTATTCCTCACTTTTGGACTATTTTTGAGTGGGTTTTCACAGCTTATTTGCCAATGTTGTTTTTTTATTTGTTTTAATGTAGACTATAAAAGATAGATTAAACTATATCTATTAGAAGATAGATATTATAAGGTAAGCTATTAAATAATAGCATTATAAAATGTAGGTCAGGATATAGAATAAAATATTTAATAATATATTGTTAGTTTTATCTACGAAAAATATTAATAAAAATAGGATAATTTTAATCATCCATTGGGCTCTTCACAGATTTTATCATTTTTGTTGAGATATGTGTATAAATCTGGGTTGTCTGCAAGTTTGAATGTGCTAAAAGTTCCTGTATTACCCTTACATCAACGCCTGATTCAATTAGATGCGTTGCAAATGAATGCCTTAATGTATGTGCATGGACATCCTTTTTTATGCCTGATTTTCTTGCAAGAATTTTTATCCTTCTCTGGATGCTCCTCGATGTTATGGATTTGCAGTTATTTTCAAAAAGATATTCCCCAGTTGACTGCTTACGATATGCGATTAAATCTTCTAATAGTTTATCTGATAATATGAATAGCCTGTCTTTTGCGCCTTTTCCATGTTTTAATCTTCCTAATTTCTCGTCGAAGTTTATATCTGACCATTTTAAAGATGCACATTCTGAAACCCTTAACCCTGAGCCATAAAGAAACCCCAGCATAATCTTTGAGTCATGCTTTTTTGCAGCATTGAATAGCAAGCTGATTTCTTCCTTTGTTAATACCTCTGGAATTTTTTTTTGTTTTTTTGGTGTCTTGATTTCTGCGACAATCTTTTTCTTTAATACCTCATCATAAAAAAAACGCAACGCTGCGCGCGCAAGTGCTATGCTTGCAGGATCATTGTTATTCTCTGATATAAGGTTTGCGAGGTATTCCTTGATGTCATCAGTGGTTATATCTGCGACTGGCTTGTTTGATTGCTTAAGCAGACCTAAATTGTAGAAAGTATACATCCGAATGGTGTTTTTGCTTTTTCCCTGTATTTTCAACTCGGTTTCTATCTTTTTTTGACTTGTTCAGGTGTCATAGTGCTGTTTTGCCTCAAAAACTGTCGTATAAGATATATTATACGACAGGTTTATTAAGGTTTGGGTTGGAGAAAAAAAGCATTAAGGGTTTCTCGTCGGAAAAACATGAAGAGGGATTTATTATAAGAGACTTATACAAAAAAGTTATTTAGTTTGCTTTTCTGATACCTCTGGAAAAAGATGTCCTATATATCCGCATGCGTTACACTTCATTTGATTAAATATTGCGCCTTTACCTAAAGCTTCCACAGATAAGTCAGGACTAACATCACCGCTTTCACATTTCGGACAAATCTTTATGAACCTTTTTGACATAACCTGTTGATATCTATCTGTGGATATTTAAATTTATTCAAGTGTGATTTTGTTATATCCCATGAAGGGAATAGATAGGTAAAAGATACCATCATTTATCAAATAGTTTAATAGGTTATATAATCCTAAATATCTAATAACTACTTAAAATAATTAGCCCTACATCTTTCTTAAGTTTTCACTTCAGAGTAATACTTTCTAAATTTACCTATATTAAAAGATTTAAGAGAAGATTATATCTTCTATCAGTATATTCTACTTAAAATATTTAGTAATTAATCAGATAATTCATACTGTTTTGTTTAGTAAAAAGAATAGTAATTTATCAAAATATTTAGCCATATAGATCAATTCAATAATTAACAAAATTTTCAATAGATACCAAAGAAAAAATGCACAATTCAAAATCAAATCATTGAGCTAATTGTCCTCTGCTCAATCTGAAGAATATTCTCCTTTGCTTGCTTTTCCCTGAATGTATCATCTAATTTCAGAAGCAATTTGTTGGAATTATATTTCTTGACAAAAGGAATTCCCTTCTGCATCATGCCGCTAATGTATAAGGCAACCAAATCTTCCGGGATAGCTGTTCTCCTTGAAATGTCTGTATAAGAAACAAACCCCATTGCATTATTTGCCGTCGAGATAACAAGGAATATCCTTTTCCTTCTTTGATAATGGAGCAATGCTAAATTTCTTTTCTCCTATATTTGCTGGAAATCCAAGTGTCTGCAAAAAGGTTTCTATCCTGTCAAGCCGCTCAGCGACTTTCTCGACTTTAGAATCAACATCAGAGAGCCCTTCATAAATACTCACAATTTCGCTTGTGTTCTCGTTTATTGCTGAAAGATGATCCTCAAACTGCTCCTCTATCCTCGAGAGGATTTCCTTGATGTCATTGCTGACTGCCTGTAACTCGGACTTATTCAGACCTTCCAAGATAATACACCCCCTTTGAAAAATGAAATATTGAAGTTAATTTCTAGCAGATGGAGATTTATATAGGTTTGCTTTTTCGGAAGTTTATCGACGGAGAGATAGGCAAGCTTTATCTTTTTATATCAACTTTTAGTACATAATGCTTTTCCCTTCCTGCCCTTATTACACCAACAGATGTTGTTTGCTCTATTTCCTCGAGAATTCTGTAAAATGATGATTTAGAGCATAATCCTTTTTCCTCTACGAACATTTCCCTAAGCTTATTTGCTGAAACCTCACCCTGCTTTTCAATAATATTAACTATTAATGATTTGACATAATCCTTGGAATTTCTTGCAATCTTTTCAATAAGCCTGCTTTTGATTTCCTGTTTTTTCTGAGCCAGATGTTCCAGCTTCTGATGGATTTCTGCAATTGCCGTCGAAGAATTTGCTCCATGCTGATATAAAAACTCCATTCTTTGTTCAATTGACTTAAGCCTATCCAGCAATCCAAGATTAGAATGATATTCACCAATTAGCTTATGCAAGGATTCCTTGGAAGGAGTTATTGCTGAGATGTGTCCGTATAACTTATGAAATTCTTGATCATATCTCTGAAGCTGCCGATGTAGGTATTGAACCCACTGATAAAGGATTTCATTATCATTCCTTACTCTTGAAAATGATTCCCTTATGTGCAATAAAATTTCTGAATTTCTGACAGACTTTCTTTGGAATAATTTGAAGAGCTTCATTTTACCATGATTTTTCTGTCATTGAAGTATATAAAATTTCCTAAATTTTCCAATTTAGAAAAGGGATTATTCTGGGATGGATTAATCATTCCCAGTAGCATTGAATTGGGAAAGTCCCATTTTTTTCTCGACGATGTTAGGAGAGTATTGGGAATATCTGGGAATATAAAGGGAATGTAATTAAGAATAAATTCCGACTGAAAATATGAATTAGATGGTATTTAAGACAGAATATTATGGGATTATGATGGGAAATAGAATTGGAAAGGCTTTTCCCACATTGGAACAAAAATATTAAATAGATAGGTATCCTAAGAAAGGATATGATTTCAAAAGGAGAATTAGCAAAGAGATTATCAAAGTTGAAGACGTATGAATCCAGCAGGGAATTAATCCATAAATCAAGGCTTGCATTTGAACAATACAGCACAGACTCTGAAATTGCTGCAAGCATTATATGGAATGCCCTTCAATTAGGGGATATCAATGGAAAAGAGATAGCTGATTTAGGGGCAGGAACAGGAATTCTCGGGATTGGAGCATTATTAGAAGATGCAAAAAAGGTTTTTTTCGTCGAGAAGGATGAGGAAGGGATTAGGATTCTGAAAGATAATCTGAAAAGCGTTGATGAAATAAATAAAAGAGAAGGGATTTTTTTTGGAGATGTACTGGATTTCAAAGAGAATATAGATGTAGCTATAACAAATCCTCCATTCGGAACAAAGAAAAAGCATGCTGACTTAATCTTCCTCGACAAAGCCTGTGAAATAGCCAAGGTTGGGTATAGTTTGCATAAAAGCGAAACACTTGAGTATATAGAGAAGTATTTATCGAGGAAAGGCAGAAATATAAACAGGAGATGGGATTTTATGTTTCCACTGAAAGCATCCTTGGATTTCCATAAAGCAAGGATTTACAGGATTAAAGTAAGCTGTATCCGCTTTTAGACGAGGAATTAAGTCTTAATGAACCAAAAGTGAGAGTTGGAAGTGAATTTGCATAGTAATCCTGCATTAAAAACAAGCATGCCTCAAAATTGACGCAACTTTTTTATATAGAGACGTTGATAAAAGAATAGGTTAAAATGATTACAGAAGAGCAAGGAAAACTACTGATAAATATTGCAAGGAAATCTATCGAGGGATATTTCAGCAAAAAGAAGTATTCTGCAGATACTAAAACAAAGAATTTACTGAATGAGAAAAGGCCAATCTTTGTAACACTCTATAAAAAAGGTAATCTCCGTGGATGTATTGGATTTACTGATTCGATTTATCCAATGTATGAAGGAGCTGGAAAGGCTGCTCTTAATGCTGCATTGTCTGATCCAAGGTTCCCTCCTCTGGAAAGTGAGGAATTGGCTGAGATAACAATAGGAGTCTCTGTAATGACACAGCCTAAAATGATAGAGGTCAGGAATCCTGAAGAGTATTTGACCAAGATTATCGTCGGAAAAGATGGGATAATGACTGTTGGAATATTTCATTCTGCAATCTTGCTGCCTCAGGTTGCTGTCGAGAATAAATGGGACACAGAAACATTCTTGGGAGCATGCTGCAGAAAAGCCTCTCTTCCATTAGATGCATGGAAAGATTTCAATATGTGCAGGGTTTACAAATTCCAGAGCGCTGTTTACGAGGAGGATTCCCAAAATGGGCAGATTAAGAAGGTAATGTGAACCTGCGTAGTCACATCAAATCCAATTCATCAGAAGTCAACACTATTTCAGTCGGAGAAATCCTTTTTCCGATTTCCTTTCTCGCAAATACTTTCGCCTTAATATCTTTATTATTCTTATTTCCACTTTCATTCTGATTAATCTTCTGAATTGGATTCATCTCCAAAGCCCTGTTAAAATTAACATTCCCGCATGAAACACATCTGAAATATGGTCCCCATTTACCTGAATGAAGCTCAAGAAATTTACCGCAGGTGCATTTAACATCATCAAGATTAGTATCCTTATGCGCTGAGCAGACAGGAATATCCTGCTTATTCTTGAAAGTTCCAATCTTCTCGCAGAAAGGGCATTTACTTACCTTTGACTGCCCGTATTTTTTCGGGATGTACATTTTATTCAATCAATCATCCCATCCTTACATTCTTATTCTTTACTTTTTTCTCAGAAACAGGAATATCACTATCCAAATCTATATCAATAGAATCCTCAATTTCTTTCTTCATCTTCTTTCTAAGCTTGTTAATTTCCGCTTCCATGATAATTATATTTATTGCTTATATCGATAGATATTTCCGTTATCCCATCCATCAGGGCAACAAGGATCTTCACCCGCAATAAAAAGATACTGCCCATCATAATGCATATCTGCAACTCCCTGCTCATCAAGCTTAGCTATATTAATTTTATTTCCACCATTAATATTATACGAAGCAAATATTGCTCCATCAGAACCAGCAGGCACATCAGTACTAAGTCCAAAATAAAGAATACTCCCGACAGGATAAGTAACATATGCTCCGAAATTAGATGTTGCAGTATAGCCTGATTGTGTATTATACCATGCTGAAAGACCTGTTATAAGTTCAGATGGAGTACTGCCTATGCTTTTTGTTACAGTAAATATCTTTGCATCGCTTCCTTTTGTACCGACAACAATCTTATTTTGGCTTTCCCAATTACTTATTGAAATCACATCTCCGCTAATTGTTGCAATAGTTTCCCAGCTATTCAAATCTGATGAGCGAACAACTTTATTTTCTTTAGTAATTGCATAAAGATAACCGTCTTTGCCGTCAACAATATTATTTTCTCCTTTTGCAATAGCCATTGTTCCAAGATTATGTGAATCAATTGCTCCGTCTTTTTTTATGCTTGAAATTATATTCCGTTTCTGATCTGCTGGATTGAAATTGACCGTAACAAGCATCTCATTGAATATTACAAGCCTTGAAGCAAAATCATGATGATTCAAACCTACATCAGACCATGTTAATCCGTCGGTGCTTTTAATAATATAATTATGATATGTTAATCCTGCATCTGGAGAGCCTGCTGGAATTTCATATGTTACTGGCCTTGCATTATTATTTATATCTTCTGCAACAGCATATAATTTCCCATTAAATTTAATTATGTCAAAAGCACGATAATTAGATACCACAACAGGAGTTCCCCAGCTTTGCCCATTGTCTGTGCTTTTAAGTATCCAACCTTTTAGAGAATCTGCAACATCTTTAGTTTCTGTACTTGCAGCTGCATATAATCCAGTGTTATCTTTCCACAATCCCCATGTATGAAGGACATTCGGCATATTCCTAAATTTTTTGAATTCTGATGAAGTAGTTGTCGATACAAGATGGCTCGCAGGCATAAAATTACTTTCTAATTCCTGATAGTATATTAACGATGGATTGTTTAATTGCAGAAGAGTATATGATATAATTTCTTTAGGAGAACAACTGCTTTGTAAATTAGTTTTAAAACTGTCTGTGCTACCTACAAGACGTATTGTTTTTTCGCTAAGACTTGCTCCAAGTTTTACACATTCTGTTGGAGTTGTTGAGGAAATAAACACAAGCGGAGCATTTAATTCAGACGCAAGCAAAGCTGCCTTTAGTCGAGTTTCTTGAGTGCTTCCTGATTCAGCAACAACAATGTCGTCGTATTGCTGCCATAAACTAAAATAATCAGCTTCAATGTTTTTGAATTCCATTTGAGATTGAAGTTCTGTAGGCACCTCAGATTGAGAGCCATAATAAATGATTTTAGGCACAGTAGAATCTGCACCATCTGGGCGATAAAGAGATTTCAAGTTTGCGAGATAGTAAGCATCTTTGGAAGGATTATTAGCAGTATAAACTAGCAGTGGATAATTATAAAACGACTCCGTTCCAAAGTCAATAGAACCTGTAAATAGCGCAACTGGAATTAATCTAAGAATATCATTCTGGTTTGTATCTGTTTTCTTAATCATAAAGATTACTTTTGCTTTGTCTATAGCAGGGTCTATAATTGGAGTTGTAATTATTGGTGTATAGATTGGATTTTTCACATTTCCTCCACCAGAACCACTAACTATTTTCTTTGAAACCTTAAGCTTGATTGTTTTTGTTCCTGTTTCTCCACTTGAATCTGTTACAGTAAGAATTACATCAACATAGACAGGAAGAACATCAAAAGTAATAGATGGTGTAATTTCTGAAGAAATGAACGTTTTTGCTGATTTTGTTCTTGTCTGCTCTACATTGTTTCTATCTCTCCACTTAAACTCCCATGAAGGTGAAATTGAATCACCATCATTATCAAAGCTTCCAGACGCATCATATGTTATTAAATCTGTATCTAATATCTGATAGATTCCATCAGTTGGATTTTTTTCTCCACTTCTTGTAGGTGGAGTCCCATAGAATAATTTAATCACCGCAGTCGGCGGCTCAGGACCAAATACAGCATAAGTGCTGAGCTTTGTAATATCAGACGAGATTTTCTTTGATTTTAAATCTGCTGGAGATTTAGGTGTGAGTTTTGTCCATTCCTTTGTTGCAGAATT
>CAZXRI010000021.1:0-11008 GCA_964642765.1 uncultured Methanosarcinales archaeon
CAATAAGATTCGGGAGATTTTAGCCAATGATAAAAACCCAGTTGAGAATTCAGAAAGACTAACAGAGCTTTTTGTCAAAGACAGGGAAGAGCATCTTAAGGAAATAATCATGCCTTTCCTCGAGAGAAAAACCAATGGCATTAATGTTGTTCTTTGCGACAGGTATTATTACTCGACTATTGCATACCAGCAAGCTCAGGGAATTCCTCTTGATAAACTCCTATCAATGAACAAAAAATTCCTCAAGCCTGATATTGCATTTATCCTTGATTTGCCAGAGGAGATTGCATTTGAGAGAATTCAATCGCGGGAAAAAGGAAAGAAGAATGATAAGTTTGAGACCATTGCATTCCTGAAAAGTGTGAGGAAGAATTTTCTCGGGCTGAAGGATATTCTTGATGATAACTTGTTTGTAGTAGATGCGTCTAAGAAAAAGGATGATGTGTTTGAGGAGATTATAAAGGCGGTGTAGGAAATAACTCCTCCTTATTCAGATTTCTCATAAGTCTCATCATACGAAGTTCATCCTCTGCTCGTTCATCATCTATATTGTATCCGTTAAATAACCTACATATCCTATGATAAATTATAGCTAATTCTTGGAGTCCTGCATCATCTGCTACTCTTCTTGCTTTCATAAAATTTCCTAATTGCTCATAATATGATATAGCTAACATATAGTTGCCATTTTCTACTTCTTGTTTTGCGTTATGTTCTAACCATTCTATTTTTTGTTTATATTGATCTCCAATCCAATCAATAACAGCATACTCACTTTCTATTCCATAAGTCTCAAGACTGTCTTTTGCATCTGTTACAAGTAATAAATATACTACTTTTTCTTCATTAGGAATAGTCATATCCATAACTTCGTCCATTGCTTCTAAGTAATTTCCTCCTGACATGAAATATTGGAATGCCATTCCATGCAAGCCTGAGTTTCTTGCAACATCTCCAGCAACGCCAAAATATCCATTAACCCTAAGAGTCTCCTGATTGCAGTAAGAATATTTCCCATAGGAAGTTCATAATATCCATCAAATGATAATCCATGGACAACCATTGCCCTGCCTAAATCAGTTGACATGCCTTCCATCAGTGCTTCCAAATCCTCTGGAACAGGCTTGCTTTGTGTCATAGAGAGAATAATATCTGCGGATATAAAAGGTTATCCTGTTTACTCTCGGCAGAACAGATTATTTATTCTATATCAGTAATTAAAATTTCTTCTCTTCAGGTTCTTCATTCTTATCAGAAATACTATCAAGCAATTTCTTGTTTTTCTTTATTGCATTATAACTTACCTTGTTAATCAGTGTTGCCATTTTTCCCTCTTTTTTATTTCTCTCTGTTATCTCTTTAAGATTCAATGCAATCCCGTGCTGCCAAATCCACCTGAGCCTCTTGATGTATCGTCAAGCTCTGAAACTTCGTTGAAAACAGCTTCCTCAACCCTGTTGAAAACCATCTGGGCAATTTTCTTTCCTTTCTCAACCTTGTATGTTTGTTTGCTCAGGTTGATTAATATCACTTTTATTTCTCCACGATAATTTGAATCAACTGTTCCGGGAGTGTTCAAAACACTGATTCCAAAATTTGCAGACAATCCACTTTTAGGCCTTACCTGTGCTTCATATCCCAGCGGAATGGAAATAGCAATTCCCGTCGGGATTAATGCATATTCTCCTGCGTTCAGTGTTTTGTCTTCAGTTGAATATAAATCCAAGCCAGCATCTCCTGAATGTGCATATTTCGGGATAATTGCATCTGAAGAAAGCTTCTTGATTTTTACATTGAACATTCTCTTTTTTCAGGGCTCACTTATATTTAAATAATTGTGAGGTTTGATATATATGTTTAGAAGATTACTATGGAAATCAATTTCCAACTTGTCCAGTCGCTATATTTGAATTAGTATTTTCTGTTGATGTAAATGTCCAGATTTTTGTGCCGTTATTTCCGTAGAATGCAGTTATTTTGTTATCCCAGCCGCCAGATATTATGTCTAGTATTCCGTCGAGATTTATATCGCTGATTGCTATGCTTGTTATTTCGTCTGAGTTTTGAGCTGAGATATAAATTGTGGTTCCGTTCTTCCCATTAAGTGCAACATATTTCTTGTCATCAGCATTTCCATAAATCACATCTGAATAGCTGTCATTGTTTAAATCAGCAGATTCAAGTGCATAAGCATTTTCCCAGTTTGCATCATGCTGCCACATAAGGCTTCCGTTCTTCCCATAGAAAGCATAGATATAATTTTGCCAGTCATCCATGGCAGCAACATCAATTTTAGCGTCCGAATTGAAATCTCCGAGAGAAATATAAGTAACATCCTGCCCAATACTCTGAGAAAGCCAAATCTCTGCACCGCTAGAGCCATTGATTAAATATACCTTGTTGTTGTTTGCTCCTGCAAATATCTCATCATACTCATCATTATTAATATCTCCTGTAAGCAGCCTGCTTGTAACCTTTGCGCTGCCTGATAATGTATGCGTCCAAATGATGCTGCCATCCAGTCCAGAGTATGCAGCAATATCCTTGTTATCAATATCTGTTACAGCAATGTCTATGTAAGCATCAGAATTGAACTTTCCGAGGGCAATCGAATCAATGTTGCTCTTTGAAAAATCCGAGGATTTCCATATCTCCGAGCCATTTGCTCCATTCAATTTGTAGAGCTTTTTCTTTTTTCCAGCGAGATAGACTTTTCCGTCTTCGATAATAATATTTGATTTCAGCCCATCACCGCTTGTAGATAATACATGAGTCCACATGATAGAGCCGTTAGTGCCATTGAATCCGTAAATTGTTGATGAGTCTGTTTTTCCTGCCGCAAAATCACCAATACCATCGAGATTTAAGTCTCCAGAAGAAACTCTGTCAGGGTAATATGATAGCTGTGCTGAGGTATATTTTATTGTGCCATTCTTACCGTTCAGGACCAAGACTCTTTGCGGCCATTCCCAGTCAGAATATATTATTTCAGGGTAATCTGATGATTGAGATGATTGGTTTATCGGCAGTTCAGATGTGTTTGTATTGTTGGATGTGTTTGATTCACTAAAAGGTATGCAGGATGATGTGTAGTATGTGCATATCTGTGTGCATGACAATGTTCCGTTTGCATATCCTAGAGAAACACAGCTTGCTCCATGAACACTTCCGTCGCACTGTTCACTTGTTTCTGTTATGTTGTTTCCGCAGATAGAGCCAGATGAATTCACAGAAACAGCAACAATCCCATTAGCGGATGACAGGTAAGCCCATGTATTTCCGCTTACAGACGGCAAATTGCCTTCTATGGTGAAATCTATTTTTCTATAAACTTCCTCAGTATTTCCATTGCTGAAGTATGTTATGCTGATAACATTACCGCTTATGTTTGCTGTTACCATATTGTCAGGCATTGTTATAAAGACAGATGTTTTTGAGCCGCTTCCCTGAGTATAAACCTGCTGGGCAGCATGGCTTATTTCATCCAATGCGGCATTTGCCTTTGCACGCTGGAGCCTTCCAGACGAGGAATCGAGAATATTTGTGCTTAGCGTGATTATGAGTGTCAAGACTGCAATGCCTGCTGCAAGAAGAATAATCATCTCTACAGAGCTTTGGGATTTTTTGGAATGATTCATGTATAGAATCAGTTTTATTTGTTTGTTGGTATTTATTTTTATCCTTATTATATCAAAAGACACAATCCTCTATTGCTTTTTGCACAGCCTCAATACCTCTTTTGCAATCATCAATTCCTCGTTGGTAGGAACAGCAAGAGCCTTAATCTTAGATGAGGATTTGGTTATTATCGAGGCATTTGCCTTGTTCTTTTTGTTGTCAATCTTTAATCCAAGGAAATTGAAATAGGATAATACTTTCTCTCTGACAGGTGCAGAATTTGCTCCTATTCCTCCTGTAAAAACAATCACATCTGCTCCATTCAATGCAGTAATATATGAGCCAATGTATTTTGCGATTCTGTAAGCGAAAACATCTATTGCCAGCTTAGCTCTTTTGTTTTTTGATTTTAATAAAACCCTCATGTCGTCGGATATTCCTGATATTCCAAGCAAGCCTGATTTTTTGTTCAGGATTTTTTCCATCTGTTCAGGAGAGAGTTTTTCTTTTTTCATGATGTGCAAAATTAATCCTGCGTCAATATCTCCTGAACGGTTTGTCATTATCAATCCTTCTAACGGTGTTAGCCCCATTGATGTATCAATTGATTTTCCGTTTTTTATTGCACATATTGAACAGCCATGCCCAAGATGGCAGATTATCATGCTTAATTTTTTCAGCGGCTTTTTTAATATCTGAGATGCTTTTTCCGACGAGTATTGATAGCTTATTCCATGAAATCCGTATTTTCTGATTCCGTGCTTTGAATAATACTTGTAAGGGATTCCGTAAATAAATGCCTTCTCAGGAATTTGAGAATGAAATGCTGTATCAAAGACAGCTACTTGTTTTACCCTAAACAATTTCGTGCATTCTTCGACGGCAATTAATTCAGGAATGTTATGGACCGGAGCAAATTCAGAATATTCTTTTATTGTTTTCAGAACACTTGAGGAGATTATCTTTGATTTCCTTGTTGTTCCGCCATGAACTATTCTATGTCCAATTGCATGGATTTTCAGGTTGTTCTTTTTGATTATGTTCAGGATAGCATGAATTCCGAGAGAGTATTCTGATTTTTCATGGATGTCAGGTATGTTTCCTCCGAGAAGAAATTTCTCGCCTGAGAAAACAGAATACTTTATTGATGACGAGCCGACATTTAGGATGAGGGTATTCATGATAGTAGGCTTTGGGGTTTGGGGGTTAATAAGGTTTGTGGGATTGATAACAACCTTTAAATAAATTTAGTATGTTTAGTCATGTATGGGGAAGACAAATGTTATGCCATTATTATTGTTAATTTCAATTGTGCTATTGTTATCTTCCTGCAAAACAAACGATACACAACCCACAGAAAATAAATCCTCCTCGGGATTTTCTAAGGTCATTATGGTTTATATTCCAGACGACAATAATAACTCCAAAGAAATTCATATTGCGAATATCACAGTCAATAAAGGTGATTTAGGCATAATTGTTATCCAAGATGTGCCTGAAATCCAAAAGCTTAAATCTGCACTTGAAGAGATAAAGGATAAAGAAGGATTGTTTTTAGAATATGAAGATAAGCAAGGCGATACATATTATCTAAAGAGGGAATTAATATCTCAAACAGATTCAAGATATATCTTTGCATTGGAAGGAGAGCTTATGTTAAATTATGGCTTTAGGGCAAATGTGAGGTGAATTAAAATGAAGAGCAATAAAATATATTTGCATGTCTTGATTCTGATTGTTTTGGTGTTTGTAATCGGCTGCACTTCTTCAAAGGCTCCTAAAGTAATTATCAATTATCAAACAGACAATACAGAGAGTAATACAGAGGATGTTCAGGAAATCAGCAAATCACTGGAAGAAAACAAGCTTGTGCAAATTCCAACCCCATTGGAGATTGAAACAGAAACAGGATGCCTTGATGAAAATAATAATGGATATTGCGATAATGTCGAGACAGATTGGAAAGAGGATTACAGGATTGTTTGTCCTCAGAAGTTGCTGGCAGAGAAATTCAGCTTTTCAACTGGTTTCAGCTCTTCATATTTTCCATTAGCAGGATTCTATAAGTCAAACCAACTGCCAGCCTTTTGCCCGAAAGGAACAAAAGCAGGACAAAACATCAATTACCATTATTGTGAAAAAGCAATTTACAATGCTCCGCCTGAAACAGACAGCAAAGGCAATATACTATCAGAGGCAAAAAAGATTATATTCAGCGCTGTCGTCAAGGAGATTACTCCTGATGATGTTTCTGTTTCAGGAAAGCCAGTCCAATTGGTAGAGATGAAATGTTATGAATATTCTTCTGATATTTTGAATGAATGTATTGACGAGAATAATGACGGGATATGCGATACAAAGCAAAGAGTCCTCAAATATTTAAAGGAATCAAACAAGCAGATACAATGCCCACAGGAACTGTTAAAGAAAGAATATAAATTCCCTCTTAGCGGAGTTGGCTCTGCATATTATCCTTTATCTAATTTTTATGGAGCAGAGCAACGAACTGTATATTGCCCGAAAGGAAGCAAGGCAGGGCAGAATGTGAATTATCATTATTGTGCTCCTTTTGTTTTTGATGTTTCTCCTTTAGCAGACGAGAAAGGGGATATAATTGAAGGCTCGAAAAAGATTTTTGGTGAAGCTGTTGTGAAAGAGATTTCTGCTGAGCCTGACAGCGGCACAGTTCCTGACAGCCCAATGTCTTCTGCAAAACAGCTTGAGCTTATTAGCCTGAAATGCTATGAAAGTTATTATGTGTTTAATGTTACTGAGCCAGCAAAAACCCAAACTCAGGGAGGAACTGCTTCAAACAGCGGTGTGAAAAATCCATGCGGTTATGGCAACTGCCTTTCAAACGGAGTCTGCTGTCCGTCGTATGCAAGATATTATTGTGAAGGCCGTTGTTATTATTCAAGCAATGATGCATTGTCAGCAAGTAATGGAAGATGCGTAAATTTCAGGACTGTTTGTTAGTACTTGTGCGGATGAGGTTTAAGTTGATTATTTCCAGTTAGATTTATATATATGAAATACCTTTCACATATCATGGTAAAGCAAATTTTTGTAAACCTTCCTGTAAAGGACTTAAACAAGACAAAGGGATTTTTTTCCAAGCTCGGTTTTGAATTCAATCCAAAATTTACCGACGGTAATGCGGCATGTTTAATTATTGGCGAGAATATTTATGCAATGCTTATTGTTGATAAATTCTTCAAGACTTTTATCAAGAAAGAAATTGCTGATGCAAAAAAAACAACAGAGGTTCTTCTTGCATTGGCTGTTGAAAGCAGAAAAGAAGTTGATGAGATAATTGAAAAGGCAATAAAGTCAGGCGGCAAAGAGCCGAGAGATAAGCAAGATTATGGATGGATGTATGGCAGAGCATTTGAAGATTTAGATGGGCATATCTGGGAAGTGTTCTATATGGACGAGAGTAAAATGCCTGATGAGATGAAAAATAAAGAGAGAATCAAATGAAAAGATTTTCTTATGGCGGATTTTTTCAAAGTTCTCAATAATTTTAAATATTTCAGTCTATAGCTCATTTAAACCATGGTCTATCTGGATGTATATAACACAATATTCGAATATTTAGAGGAGACAGAACTAATTGATAACATAATTGAATACTCCGAGGACATATTAGAAAGGATATTGCCTGAGTCAAGCAGTGATGAATTCAATAATGAGTTTCTCCTCGAGTATGCACTGTTCAATTACAGGCATGAGAATAAAATGCTTATAGATTTTCTCTCTGAAACATTATACCCAAGATTAAGTACAGACAATAAAAAGGAATTTGACTCTATAAAAAATTCTGAAAGATTTAACCTGAAATTCAAAAAGAAGATCTCTCTAAACCAAAAAGATACAAAAGGCAAAGAGCTGTATGATTTCTATTTTGAAGATATAGAGAATAATCAAACAAAGATTATTACAAGTTCTACTGTATTGGATAAATTTACCAAGGATATCAACGCCAGACTGATTAACAACCCATTATACGAAGGAAAATATTCAGCAATTGGTGGTATATCAGATGTAAAAACGTATAAGGCAGTAAGCCAGATTTCTTCTATAAAAGCTGCAACCAAAAGAATTGAAGAGTCTAAAAGCACAGTTAATGCTATATTAAAATTCAGCAAAGAGCATTCTTTACAAGAGATTGAAGAATACGCCAACAAACAAAGTAGCTTTATTGAGCAGGACAAAAAAATAATGCAGATAAACAGGCAATTCTTTGAGAAATTTAGCATTGGTTTTGATGAGTTTCTCGGTGATTTTTTTGAATTGTCAAATTCACAAGAGAAATTTATCGAGATGGCAGAGCATTACCTCTCAATAGAGAAGGATTTGGATGATACATTGATGGATACAAATTACATTTTGGATATCCAATTCTTATCTGCTGATGCAATAAAATCATTTCTACTGGTTATAAAAAAAGATTTTCAGCAATTGGATAAATGGATAACTGTGCTTCAAAATAAGGGAAAGGAGGAATTTGAAATAGAGACAGAGAATGAAATAAACCTATCAAGGGAGAATATAATAAAAAATCAAAAGAAATATCTAAAGGAAGAAATTGCTTCCCTGAATATCGAAGGATTCGAAAAGTTTTTGATAGGATTGATAAATATTCACCTGAAAATATAAAGGAGTTTTTAGAGGGTATTGTTGATTTTTTAGGTGATTATATCAAAGAGAATAAGAATAATCACGATGATGAAATAGTTTTTTTTACTAATTTTGCTGAATCCCTTATAGAGGGTGTAGACGAGATACCTTATTTGAAGGATGTTCTGGAAGAGCAAAAAGATTATGAATATAAGCCAGAGGAATTTTATGATGATTTGGCTGAGAATGACGAAGAGCATTCCTTATTTATATTTTTGCTGGCAGTAAATTTTATTCAAAAGGGACAGTATGATATGACATATAATCTGGTTAAGGAAAATGCACCAATAAAAACAGATTCGTTCATTCAGATGTTCTTGTTTGGAAAAATTCTGAGTTTTTTAGACGATGATGAATACAAAGCATATTTTGGCAAAGCTAAATCTATTGATAAAATAAGATACAAAATAGAGCTGGAAAAATTTCTTGCTGAGAAAGATGATAAGAAACTGACAGTTTAATTATATAACTAAAAAATCTAATATGAAGGATTCTGTGCCTCAACAACAGTAATTGCGGCAACATTCACAATATCCTCGACAGAACATCCTCTTGATAAATCATTTACAGGCTTTCTTAATCCCTGAAGAATTGGTCCAACTGCCTGTGCTTTTGCAAGCCTCTCAACAAGCTTGTAAGCAATATTTCCAGCCTCAACATCAGGAAAAATAAGCACATTTGCTTTTCCTTTTACCTTGCTTTTCGGGCATTTGATTTTTGCAACAAAAGGAACAATAGCAGCATCAACCTGCAATTCCCCGTCTACAACAGCATTTGGATATCTTTTCTGCATAATCTCTGCGGCTTTCCTTACCTTATCAACATTTTCATGCTGGGCAGAGCCATGCGTCGAGAATGATAGGAATGCAACCCGTGGCTTTATCCCGAAGTTTTTTGCTGTGTTCATTGAATCAATTCCAATCTGTGCAAGAACCTCAGAATCAGGATTTATGTTTATAGAGCAGTCTGCAAAAAGGTAATATCCATCGTGAAGCTTCATGATGAATAACCCAGAAACACGATGATATTTTTCCTTTGTCTTTATTATCTGCAATGCAGGCCTGACAGTTTCTGCTGTTGTATGAACAGCTCCTGCAATCAATCCATCTGCATCTCCGAGATGAACCATCATTGTTCCGAAATACTCGTCTTTGAGCATAATCTTTTTTGCTTCTTCAGGCGTCATGCCTTTGTGCTTTCTTATCTCGGAAAAAACATGTGCATAGTGTTTCTGCTTTTTTGATTTGATGTAATCTATTATCTCAATACCTTTAGAATTTAATCCGAGGGTTTTCATCCTGCCAAGAATCTTCCTTTCATCTCCGAGGAGAATCGGCTTTGCGATTCTTTTCCTTGAGATTATTGCAACTGCCTTTAATGTCCTGTCGTCGGATGTTTCAGGAAAAACAATGCGCTTTGGATTATGCTGGGCTTTTTTTATTATTTTGTTGAGGAGATCTTTCATACCAGCAATTCATCTGTTTACTACTATAAATATTTATGCAGATATAAACAGCATAACCTTAATATAATCATAATTAATACAAACCATAGTTGCTTATAAAAAATGGTTGAGAGAAAGTGTGTAGTCGAAAATCTGAGGATAAGCTATAATGGAATCTTCGAGATAGATGAATTCTATAAGCTTGTAGATGACTGGATGCTCGAGAAAAACAGGCAGAAAGAGATAAAGAAGAAGCTCGAGCATGTTGAGGCAGACGGGAAATCTATGGAATGGTTCATAGAATGCTGGCGGTTTGATGCTGATTATGCAAAGACAAATGTTATTCTGAGAGCATTGTTCAAGGATGTAAAGGAAGTAACTCTTGATAAGGCAGGATACAAAAAAAAATACCAGAAAGGAGATGCTTTGATACTTATCAACGGATATGTTGAGACTCTTTACGAGGGGAAATTGACGCAATCACCTGTATTTACATTTTTCAGGACGCTTTGGGATAAATACATTCATAAGGGATGGTCAGAGAAATATGATGCTCCAGCAAGGAATGATGCCATTGATTTGTCTAAGAGGATTAACCAGTTTTTTAAGGGATATCGGTATGTAAGGTAATTTCATTAACGCAAAAATATATATAACCAATTCTTATTCTATCAGTTATGCGGAGGTAGCGAAGCCTGGTCAAACGCGCAGGACTTAAGACACCTTGTTATGCAAGGATTATGATATCCTGTCTCTTAGTGGGTCCGAGGGTTCAAATCCCTTCCTCCGCATTTTATTATTAGTTGGTTGGGGTTAAAGAGGAATTAGCGAGAGATAGAGGAACTAGAGGCATTAGAGGACGATAGAGGGGATCTTTCTCGACCACATTTTTGCAACATACTCGATAATGTATTCGACAACAAGATAAATTCTATTATAATTAATTGTTGTTGAATGCTACGAACGAAGTGAGTATGGATTCGCTCGTCATCCTTTTTGCATATTGACGAGCAAGTGCGGCTTTATGCCGCACCAAGGGATGCTAAGCGGAATGACAAAATTCATTCATGCTTTAAGCGGCACTCGCTTGAAGCTCGACCGCAATAATACTAACTATTTTGCAGCGAGTTTTCTCCTCAGAGTTCAACACCAGTAATTAATTAGACGATTTGATAAGTGGTTCTGCTCGTAATCCTTTTTGCATGCTGACGAGCACGTGCGGCTTTACGCCCCATCAAAGAACGCAGCGAGTTTTCTCCTCAGAGT
>CAZXRI010000022.1:0-10933 GCA_964642765.1 uncultured Methanosarcinales archaeon
GACATAATCGAACTTTCCCCTTTTTATTAATAGTATAGTAAAAAGTTATATAAGAATGCTTCATCCATAAACAGAATCAATTTTGTGTTGAATAACATCATGATTATTAAAGAGTCCTAACCAAATGATGAAGATGTTTGCGTTTTCATTTTAGATTATTACAAATGCTACGCAACTCTGCTGCATGAGATTTTAACTGACAAAATATTTATATAGGAATCAAACCTAAAAATTCCAAATGGTCAAATACATTGTTGTTGCAGGCGGTGTCATGTCTGGAGTCGGGAAAGGAGTAACAACTGCTTCTATCGGGAAAATCCTTCAGGAATATGGATATAGTGTAACAGCAGTCAAGATTGATCCGTACATAAATTACGATGCAGGAACTTTAAGGCCGACTGAGCATGGTGAGGTATGGGTTACTGACGATGGCGGAGAGATTGATCAGGATTTGGGAAATTATGAGAGGTTTTTTGGCATTGAGATTCCTAAGAGGAATAATATTACAACAGGACAGATTTACAAGACGCTTATAGACAAGGAAAGAAACGGCGAGTTTTTAGGAGAGACAGTTCAGTTCATCCCTCATGTTCCCGACGAGATAAAACGCAGGGTAAGGACAGCAAGCGAAGGATATGACATTGCACTTATTGAAATAGGCGGAACAATCGGAGACTATGAAAACCTTCCTTTCCTGTTTGCTATGAAAAGCCTTGAGCGGGAATTAGGAGAAAAATCAATTGCATACCTTCTTATCACATATCTCCCGACACCGTCGCATATCGAGGAGATGAAGACAAAGCCGACACAGCAGGCAATAAGATTATTGAGCGAGCATGGTATATTTCCTGATTTTATTGTATGCAGGGCAAAGAAATCCCTTGACGAAGTCAGGAAGAGAAAGATTGAGACATATGTGAATATTAAAAAAGACCATATCATATCAGAGCCTGACATAGATACTATTTATAGAATTCCGCTTGACTTGGAAAAGGAGAAATTCGGGCTGAAGATTCTCGAGCATTTTGGAATGAAGCCGAGAAAAAAGGCTGTCTGGGATGAATGGAGCAGTTATGTCAGCTCTATTACAAGCCCGCCAAAAATGGTCAGCATAGCTATCGTCGGGAAGTATGTCATGACAGGAGATTACCAGCTTTCTGATTCATATATATCGATTAACCAAGCATTGATTCATTCAGGCGCAAAACTCGGCACAGGTGTAAAGATAGACTGGATAGATGCAAACCAGTTTGAGAAAAACCAGTCCAGCGTAGAAATCCTGAAGAAATACGACGGAATCCTTATTCCAGGAGGATTTGGCACAGGAGGTGTCGAGGGAAAAATCAGTGCTATCAGGTTTGCCAGAGAAAATGACATACCTTATTTGGGAATATGCTTTGGCATGCAGTTGGCTGTTGTCGAGTTCGCAAGAAATGTCTGTGGAATGAGGAATGCAAACACAACAGAGGTTAATTCAAAGACTCCTTATCCTGTTGTTGACATCCTGCCAGCACAGAAGGAATTGATGAAGAAAAAAGCATTTGGCGGAACAATGCGTTTAGGAGCTTATGCAGCTGTCCTCAAGGAGAAATCAAAGATATACGAGCTTTATAATAAGGCATCACGAATTAAGGAGGATGCAAAAAGGATTTTAGCAATCAAAGAGATTCCTGAGCAATTATTCAGGCTCGGGGTTCTTTCAAAAGGAAAACAAGTAATCCTCGAGAGGCACAGGCACAGGTATGAGATAAATCCTGATTATGTTTCAGAGTTTGAGAAAAAAGGGCTTGTTTTCTCAGGATGCCATACAAGGGATGATAACACAATTCTGATGGAATTTATAGAACTTCCTGATAAAAAATTCTTTGCAGCAACTCAGGCACATCCTGAATTTAAGTCGAGATTAGGTAATCCTGCTCCTTTGTTTCTCGGTTTTATAGAAGCGATGAAATAACTTAATTGGCATGTATAATACCAATTTCAAATCCGCTTTTATCCCGTTTATTAATTGATGAATGCAAAACCTTTTTAAAATAGAGCTTATTTCTCCTGACTATGCAAGGCATAATATCCAATTTCAGAATGGGAAGGCATATTCCTCATCATTACCAGATGATTGTAAAGCCAAGTGAAGCTGATAATCTCGAGGCAGCCAAAAAGCTTATCGGCAAAAAGGTAGTGTGGAAAAGCCCTGCTGGAAAAGAGCTTTCTGGGAAGATTACTAAAGAGCATGGCAGGAATGGCTTTGTCAGAGTCCAGTTTGATACAGGAATGCCAGGTCAAGCAATTGGAACTAAGGTTGAGATTGTATAAGTTAAAAATATCTGAAATTGGCAAAGAATAAATTTATTCCTGCGTTGAAATATAATTTTCTTACACCTTACTATGATTTTTTCATAAAGTATTTTTTCCCAGAGAATAAATCCAAGAATTTAATTTTGCATTATGCAATGATAAATGAAGGAGAAAAAATTCTTGATTTTGGATGCGGTACAGGAACATTACTAATTATTGCAAAAATAAGATTTCCAAATGCCTATCTCTCAGGAGTGGATATTGATGAGAATATTCTTGAAATCGCCTCCAAAAAAATAAAAAGAAGAAATCTCGATATAGAATTGAAAAAATACTCAGGAGATAAACTGCCTTTCAGAAATAATTTTTTTGACAAAGTTATGAGCAGTCTTGTGTTTCATCACCTTAACAAAGAACAGAAAATTAACTCTTTAGAGGAGATTTATCGCATTTTGAAGAAAAATGGTTTGGTAGTGATTGGTGATTTTGGAAAGCCGCAGAATAAATTGGTATGGCTCATGGCAAAAATTATTTCGTGGATTGAACCTACCGAGGAGAATATGAAAGGTATGATTCCTGAATACATGAAAAAAGCTGGGTTCAGGGATATTAAGGTAGGAAGATACATCAACACATTCTTCGGTAGTGTTACTGTTTATACAGGGAAAAAGTAGAAAATAGAAATAAAAAAGAAGATTTCTTTCTATTTAATCGGGCAAATCACGCCGGGCATAAAGTTAATATAACCTCTTCCAATAAGGAATGCCAGTGTAAATCCGAGGATAAAAGCAATAATTATCCATGTTGCTGGATGCGTAATAAATCCTTTTTTAGACATAATCTTCATAAATATCACCTTCCTTTCAGGTATCCAATACAATACGATTTATTTAAAGTTTTCTATTTGTCGGGCTCTGTAGAAAATGCAGTCATATCAAGAAACCTTTTTATATTACTGGCAATAAATCTAACAGATGAAACATACGCTTAAAATTACCATTATTCTGGTCAGCTTGTTTCTTCTTGCGCAAATAGTCGGATTGGCAATAATAAACAAATATATCCAGCCGAAATTAAATGCCGAGGGAAAAACAGAGATAATTCATGCAGACACATTCCTCGGGGAACAGCCTAAACTCGAAGATTCACAAAAGAAATATTCTGCTGTATCAATAACAATCGCAATCCTTATCGGAACAGCAATCCTTTTCCTTTTGATAAGGTTCAGGCTGGGAAAAGTATGGAAGCTATGGTATTTTATAAGCGTCTGGATAGCTCTTGCGTTGGCATCAGAAGTATTTCTTCCGACGGTTATTGCTGTTATTTTGGCATTAATACTCGCAGTTCTCAAGATATACAAGCCGAACATTTACACGCATAACCTTACAGAAGTATTCATATATACAGGAATCACAATTATTGTTCTTCCATTCCTTAATCTTCTGTCAGCGACCATACTCCTTGTGTTTATATCGATATATGACTTTATTGCAGTCTGGAAATCAGGGCATATGATAAAGCTCGCAGAGTTCCAGACAGAGAGCAAGCTGTTTGCAGGATTAATGCTCACTTACCCGAAAAAGGATTTAAAGGCAGAGAAAAATGAAGGTAATGAAAAAAAGGCAGATAAGAAAGTGGCTGTTTCAGAAATAAAACCATCTAAACAGAAAGATGGGAAAATCAAAACAGCAATTTTGGGAGGAGGAGACATTGCATTTCCATTAATGTTCAGCTCAGCAGTTATGGAGCATCTTATATTCAGCGGTGCAGCAAAGCCAACAGCGTTTTTTCTTACTGCAATAATATCGATAACATCAGCAATTGCCCTGGCTATCCTTTTCTTCAAGAGTGTGCATGGGAAATATTATCCTGCAATGCCATTCATAAGCGCAGGATGTTTTCTTGGGTTAGGGATTGTGTTTTTGGTAAGGATGATGATGATAGGTTAGAAAGAATTTATAAATTTATTATGATTACCTCTGGTTTGAAAGATGGCTAATCAAGAAGAATCTGATTTGGAATTAGAGTTTAGCGCTGTGCAATCTGCAGGACTATTGAATCTGGAAATGGTACTTCTTCAAGAGGCAGAAAAGGGTTATCTACAAATTCCAAGTACAGAAGATATGGCTAAACATGTTAGGTATGTTGCTGATGCCATTGTTGAGAATCTTCTGCGAATTATTGGTAAATCTAATCTTCAAAGCTATGCTTACGGGAGTTTAATTAATAGTTATATCGGGCAACTAAGAGATAGCTTCCGTTCTATTGTGACTGAGTCCACTATGAATGGCGAATTGCCTGACCAATCTAAGTTAACGAAGCTGAAATATATGTCCTCTTTTTATCTTGAGGTTTTAGCTGGACTTGGACGAGCAGAAGGTGGCAGAATGGAGATTACGAATATTTTAATAAAAATATCTCCATACACAAATAGACACTATGAATCAGCAGATATTGATGGTGCTATTGAATCTCTTAAAAGAATTGTAGATGCAAATAGATTGCCGTTAGAATATTACTTAAAAACTGTTGAAGATTCCATAGCTTCATCCAAACGTACTCAGTTTGAATATATTTCTTACTTAAACTCTATTAGTGGACACAGAGAGAATAGTGATATAATTAGAAATGAAAAAGCGCGATTGGACAGAAGCAAATGTGTGGAACAAGCACTTACCACATATCTAGCAGAACTTAAACAATCACAATAGGTTTGAAAATGCAAAGCACAGATGAATCTGATTTGGAATTAACAGTAAAACAAAGCGCAGCTCTCCTTAAATTAGAAGTAACACTTCTCAATATGGCTGAAACAGGTTATGCCAAACTACAGCCAGATGAAAGCATAGAAATACATGTACATAGAGAAGTTACTGGAATAGTTGCTAATCTTAGAGAAATAATTGTTAATCATGATCTACCTTTTGAAGCTTATGAAAGCTTAATTGATAGTTATGTTGGAAAGTTAAGAGACAATTTCAGAACAACAATAGTAGAAGCTGCTTTAGGTGGTCAAGACTCACCAAATAAAGAAAGAGCAAGAAAAGTAGAATACTTATCATCCCTTTATGTTCAATTATTAGATAAACTTCAGGATGCAGAACACCAAAGAACAGAAACATTAGAACAAATATATGCCATCTATGAAAGGATGAGGAGATATGTATTTAAGAAGTACATAAAAGGCGATACTCGTTTCTATGATGAGGGAATAAGTATAGAAGATGGAGACGCAGAGGTCGAGCGTCTGTGTACAGAGCATAATGTTTCTAAAAAAGATTTGATAGGAGTAATAAAAGATTATCTAAGGAAGGATAATGACACACGATATGAGGGTACAAAGAGTGTGAAAAATGATCTATCATGGAGAAACCGGAGTACTGCTGAACCTTCCAAGCACAATATAGAATATAAGAAGATTTTAGAATTGGAGGTAGCAGAATTAGAGCAAATACGAACTTACCTTACAGACAAAATAAAATATTTAGAAGGCACTCATTCTCAAACTTAAAAAATGAAATCCTCAAAAGCCAATATACCATATGAACCAAAAACAAGCCCGACTTCTTTAGGAAATCCTTCCAATCCCCAATCGCAAGATACAAGGTACAGCTCTCCGATATCAGCTCATGAGCCAGTTTATTATCCTCATGTTTTGGATAAAATCCAAAGAAGAGCAACAAATTCTGACCCCAATAAGGATATTATTATTGATTTTCCATATGATGGGAATGTCATGGCCTATGATGATTTTGATAATGAAGTTGATTATGAAGAATATGAATATGACACCTATGATGATAGTGGAATTATAGTGCCTGATAAAAGCATTGTGACAGATATAGGAGGTATAGTAGGCGTGCCGCAAGATAGGGTTGCATTAATTTCAGACAGAATACAAAGTGTAACAAAATATCCTTATAATATGGAAACAGTACCTTCTATTGCAGGTGACAAGCTTCAGGCAGCCGCATACAGCGACCAATATGTTAGAATAACACAAGGTCTTGAAGGTTTGATGGAAGATGATGAGCTTGCTTACATTATTTCTCATGAGGTAGCTCATTTAGAACACAAAGATCATCAGAGAAGAGCAGAATCTGTTGGAGCAATATTTGACAGAAACTTTGGAGCGTTAGATAAATTAAATTCCGAATTAAAACAAAGAGGATGGGGGATTATCAGAAGAGGTCTTGTTATGGCTTTTGGTGGAGTTGCTGTTGCAGGAGCTTCATATGTTGAATACCAGTATGGTTCAAGAAAAAGGGAAGAAGAAGCAGACATGAGGGCATTAGAAATCATGACACAAGCAGGCTACAATCCAGATGCAGCTCCTGACGCAATGAAAAAATTATTTGGAGGAAGACCATACTCTTATACTTTAACTGAATCATTAACAGCTTCCCATCCAGAACCTACACAAAGAGTAAGATATCTAGAGAAGGAAGCAAGAAATAGAAATATGTTGTTTCAATAGGGAAAGACTAGGCTATCTCTAAAAATATGGAATTGGATATTTAAAAAATAAAAAAGAATAAAAAACAGAAAATAGTCCGTTAAATCTTAGCTATAAAACCTTAGAATTACATAGTTTTCTTTGCTCTATAGCAGTCTCTGCAATAAACTGGCCTGCCTTCTGCTGGCTTAAATGGAACTTCGCATTCCTTGCCGCATTCAGAACAAGTTGTCTTATGCATTTCTCTTGGCCCGAAATCTCTTCGAGGACCTTTGTTGAAATCTCTCATCTTATATAGTGCTATTTTTATGCTTAGGATTAGCCTGAGTATATAAAACTTACCAAAGAAAGGTTTAAATATATCCATAGCTGGAATATAAGTATATTGTAACATTGTAATATTAATGAGGTGCATAAAATGAATCTGCTAAAAAAAGCCCAGACTGCTACGGAATACCTAATAATCCTTGCTGTAGTAATAATAATATCTTTGATTGTCATCGGTGTTTTGGGAGGAATTCCAGGGATAGGGAAAGGAGCGGCTAACAGGGCGAGCGCTGCATTCTGGAAAACATCAGATATAGCAATAACGGATTTTGCAATCTCAGCATCAGGTACGGATACAATTATTGTTAAGAACAACCTGAAGAATACAATCACAATAAACTATTTGACAATAAATTCAATTGATCTTGCATCTGGAGAAACATTAAGTTCAGGAGGCACAAGAACATATACAGGAAGTGTTGCTGTATGCACAGCAGGGCAGGGATTTAGTTATACTGTTTCGATAGCATATACAGATTCAGCAACAGGAGCAAGCTACACATATACAGGAGAAGGAACAAAGCTTGAAGGAACTTGTGCCAACTGAGATTGTTTGAATTTTGAATTATTTTTTTATTTTTTAGTATGTGTTTTTATCAAAAAAATTAGAGAAGTATAAAATAATTTATCTCGCAGTATCTGCCTGTCTTTCTATCTCGAGTTTCTTGGTAATGGCATTTGACTGCTGGCTTTTTCCGTAAGCAGCTATTATCTCATCAGCAAGAGTATCCTCGATAGCTTTCTTTGTGTTAAATGCCTTTGCATAAGCTCCCTGAGTAAAATGCCTTAATACTAAATCAACCCTTCTTTGAGGAGCGCATTCAACAGCCTTTGGATAACGTGCACCGCCATATTCAATAGTAACAATCTCTTCTCGCTGTGCTGCATTTTCAATAGCCTTAACAAAAACCTTGATTGGATTCTCCTTTGTCTTTGCCTCAATAGTCATAAGTGCTTTCTCGACGATATTATAAGCTGTATGAGCCTTTCCTGTCATATGTCCTGATGTCTTACTGTGCTTCTTTCCCCTGTGTCCTGGAACCATGACTTTGTTAATTAATCTCTCGACGATAAAAACCCTGCTTTTATGGAACCTGTTTCCAGCATACCTTCCGCCTGTTTTAGGAACAAGCCTCGGCACCAAAGTAATATAACTCTTAAGGCCTTCATCTATGACAGCAATTCCTTCTGTGCTCCATTTGTTAAATGCCTTGATTTCTGTCATTTTAATTATTTACTTTCTTGCTTTTTCAATCTTCTTCTTTAGTAATGCATCCAGACTTTGATCATTAACCTTGATAACTGCCCATCTAACTCCAGGAATATCACCTTTTGACTTTCCCATTGCACCGCCGATACATTCAACAATAACCTCGTCGTGCTCATCAATAAGCTTTGTTGCTCCGTCTCCCGGGCAGAAAGCTGTTACCTGCCTTCCATTTTTGATGAGCTGGACTCTTGCGCATTTTCTCATTGCGGAATTAGGCTGCTTTGCCTCGAACTGAACCTTTTCAAGAACAATGCCTTTTGCCTGAGATGCTCCCTCGAGTGGGTCAGATTTCTGCTTAAGATTCAGTGTTTTCTTCACGAACCACTTGCTGTGCCATCTGCCGGACTTTCTTCTTTGTTTAAGCTTATTGCCTGCGAACATTCCTTTTGATTTCTTTGCCATTTTAGACTGAAAAATATACTTTCAAATATTATATCGTTTAATTCTATATGAGAATTTTATGGATATTTATAAATCTGTCGCAACCGCAAAATCGGTTGACGCTTTTGACGAACATAAAGTTCGTCGTGCTCGCCAGATGCAAATAGGAAAGCGAGCAGAATCAAATTATCGAGAATCCTGCAAAAATGTGGTCGAGGGTTTGTAGGATACTTTTTCTATTGTCCTCTAATCCCTCTAAAGTCCTCTATCTCTCGCTAGCTATCTCTTCAATATCTTATAAAAAGCGTCAAATATCGGCGTGTCAGTTGTTATCTGGTAATAGCCTATCCCGAGAGATGTGCATGCCTTTTCTATCTCAGCACAATGCTCATCCAATTGATGCTGGTATTCTATCCTGAGTTTCGGACTGATAAATGTCCTAAGCTTACTGCCTACCTCGCTGTCAATCAGGTTGAAATCACCCTCGTAAGTAAGGTTTTTCTCGACAGGGTCCAGAACCTGAACAATCTTAACCTCATTTTTCCCGAGGAGATAAAATGCTTCCTTAATCTCATCAAGACTAAGCAGCAAATCCGAAAAAATCACAATCAATGCCCTGCTCTTAATCACTCGTCTGTATTGTGTAATTGCGTCGAGAAATTTCGATTCCTTGTTCGGCTTTATGTTGTTAAGATGAAAAATCATTGATGCAAGCTGCGACATTCCTCGTCTGGGCTGGAAAACATCAAGCGTCTCAGAAAAAGTCGAGAACATAACCTTCTCATTCTCCTTCAGTGCAAGATAAGCAAACCCGACGCCAAGCATAGACGAGAAATCAAACTTAGTAATTGACTTGCCGAAATTCATGCTTGCACTGCAATCAAGGAGAAGATGAACAACAAGATTTCTCTCCTCCTCATAATTCTTGACATAAAGGTCATCTGTCCTTGCGAAAATCTTCCAGTCAATCGCCCTGAAATCATCACCTTGGACATACTCACGATAATCCTTAAATATCATGCCTCTGCCAGCAGCAATTGATTTTCTCGGGCCAATATAAGAGGAAGTTACTCTCTTGTGAATTACAAGCCCGAATCTTGCAAGCTGGTCCAGAAAAGTTGTGTCTATCATTTTTTTAATAGCGAGAGATAGAAGCTTAGTGAGAGGTAGTGAAAGATAGAGGATTTATTTCCTCTATTCCCTCTAATACTTCTATTGCCTCTATTTCACCTTAGTAATTATTTCTCTAATTGCATCATCAGTTGTAAGACCTTTTCTCTCTGCCTCAAAGTTCAGGATAATCCTATGCCTGAGAATAGGATATGCAAGAGCATTTATGTCATCATTGCTCACATGATTCCTTCCCTGAAGAATTGCTCTGGCTTTTGATGCAAGAATCAATCCAATTGTTGCCCTCGGGGAAGCTCCATACTGGATAAGCTGCTTTGTTTTTCTTGTAGCATCAATAATCTTCACGACTCTTTTCTTGATATCATTGGCAATAGGCATCTGCCTTGTATGCGTCTGAAGCGTGAAAAGCTGCTGCTTGTCGAGGATAACCTTGATTTTAGACTCTCTTTCCTCAGAAGAATATCTTTCAGCAATCTCCTCTTCTTCATCGAGAGTTGGATAATCAACCCTTATTTTCAGCAAGAACCTGTCTGCCTGCGCCTCAGGCAAAGGATATGTATTATGATTAATACCACAACCTCCAAATCCACCAACATAATTCTTCAACTCAAAAACAGTCAATCCAAATGCAAATCCCTCATAATTAGCATACTCAATAGTCCTTATTTTGTCATAAAACACATCCTCACTCAATAACATCTCGCAATAACACAAAATCTTCTCTGCCTCTTCCAAAACAGTAGAATATTGCGTTGACAAAAATTCCTTAATTAATAATGTGCAAGCAGAATCTTTTCCCTGATAAACATTCCAAACCTGATTATGTGAAACATTCAGCTTATGAGCAATTTCTGTCATAGGAGTTCCAATATTAGCTGAGAACTCTCTTGGACTATTCTCTAAAAGTTTCCTGAAATCATCTGTTTTTCTCGTCTCAATTTCATGCCTAATATCATCCGCAAATTTTCTCATTGAATCAACAGACATAACAGTTTCTCCTTCTTTAATTCCTTTATAACTTCCATACCATGACCTTGATGTAATATCCTGACGATTTTTTAAGGTATGAAAAC
>CAZXRI010000023.1:0-10849 GCA_964642765.1 uncultured Methanosarcinales archaeon
CTTAAAAATCTGGAATAATTTTGGAATTCCTGCTGGAAAGGATAGTGGAAAGCCGAATATTAAAGGAGAAAAGCAAAATGATGGAAACAAAGAGAATGAAAAAGCAAAGGAGAATAAACCTGAGAATAAAGAGAATGCTCCAAAAATAATAGACAATAAAATAACTGCTGCGGCTGTTGGTGTTGGAACAAATGATGAAAAATCCTCTCCACTAATTGTTCCTGAGGATTTAAAACTTCCTGACGGAACAGATGTCCATACAATCAAAAGCTCAGACGGAAAAACTGTTTTTGGATATTGGAAAGGAGGACAAACAACAGAGCTTTATGATATAAACGGAAAAGTTATTGGAAGTCTTGTGTATGATAAAACACATTCAAAAGTAACATCTGTAACAATTAATCCTACAAATTCTCTGATTGCATTAAATGAAAACGAAAGAATATTTGGCTTGAGCCAATGCTGTCCTCCAAAGGATGTTATGGAGAAGCTCAAAGAAAAGGGAATCTGTGCTCCTGAATTATGCTGTTTGTCTCTATATGATTTGGGAAACAACATAAGATTTTACGAGGAGGGCGAATACAATACAGATGAAAGCTCAGGAGTTTCTTTAAGTGGCAAGGAGTATTGCAATCTCAAAGGGCATTATGATTCTATAGGAGGCCATTTCTGGGAAGAGGAAAATCTTGATTTAATGTTTGGGATGAGAGAGCTTGTCCAGCTTTTTGAGGATTTGGGAAGCACTTACAGAGTTCTTCCTTTGTTTTTCAGACCAACTGCATTCGGAATTATTTCTGACAAAGAGATTAGTGAACTTGATGATTATTACAGGAAGTTTTTTGAGGTAGTTGATAATGATTACAAAGGCACTGTTTCTTTTGTCTGGACAGATAAGGCAAATGTGTTTAAGGAAAAAATTGGGATTGCTGAGCAGTTAGATGTTTATGAGGCACTTCAGGCAAAAGGCGCCAAAGAGTTAAAGGAATTCTTTGATAAAAATAATGCATTTGGAGCTGGAAGAACATGGTGGGATTATCGTGAGATTATTAAGGAATGCGACGATGGATATACAAAAAGGCATAAGCTGATGTATTATGATTGCGTCGATGGGAATTGTGCAATGCTTAATCCATGCCTTGATAAGAGTTTTATGGATTCAATGAAAGAGCAAGGTTATCAGGAGATTGATGCATTTGAATGCAACGAGAAGGATTTCAAGTCTATGGATGTTTCTGATTTTGATATGAAAGATTTCGCCAAGGATGGGAAATGCCCAAATCTTAAGCAGGCATTGGAACAGCACATTAATAAGGAATGTTCAGTCGAGAACTGCTGTTTCAAGCCGCATCAAGGCAGGGTATTTTATCAGTATATTGATACAACCCCAGATACAATCAGGTCAGGTAAAATGAAGTACATCCCATTTGACAGGATTTTTAATTTCCAATACAGCACAAGGTGGCTTGTAAGGGAATTGGAGCCTATCAGCGCCGGAGCTGGTCAGGATGAAGAATCTTTTGCAGGGAAAACACTTTATTCAGCAGATGTATGCAAAGCAGGAAAGCTTAGTCTTGGAAATGCTCAAGACAGTTCAGGAGGTGCTGGAAGTGGAGGAGGTTCTGAATTAAAAGAAGCCGCTTTATTCATAGAAGAATCTGATTTCAAGGAATTTGGTGTGGATTCCTCTAAGATAGGTAAAGATGGGAAATGCCCTGATAAAGATACAGGCTATCTCCTTATGATAAATGGAACATGCACTCTAGAGAATTGCTGTTTCGAGTTTTTCCCTAAGAATAAAGCTAAAGAAATTTCTGCAAGCGGAAGAGTTTCCAACCAGCCATGCCCTGTTGTGAAACTTCAGAAGCCGCCTGTTACAGATGATATTATATTACCTGAAGTTCAAATGCCTCCAACATGGGAAGCGAGCGGAAGTGTATCTGTTACTTAAGTATGTGAGAATAAAATGACTAAAAAAAACAGGATTGAAATGTTTTGGATTACTGCTTTGTTATTTGCATCCTTATTAACTGTAATCTCCTCAGCAAGGGAATATTGCAGTATTGGTCCTTATTATTGCGAAGGGTTTGATTCTTTTGATGATGCAATAAGTGGAAGCCTTTACAAGGATGCAAGCCTTGCATCGTCTTATAGCTGTTCTCATCGTGAAAATCATTATTATTGCAAAAGCTGTTGTGTTAAGGAAGGAAAGTCTTTTGTTGTTTTTGATGTGAATGATTGTATAGGAGGAAATTTTACTTTCCAGAGTGATTGCTCTTTGCATAATGGAGAGTTTCTTATTGAAGGAAACATTACTGATGGAAATCTGCCTGTAAAGGATATTGAGGTTTCTGTGCTTTCAAAGAGCGCGCTTACAGACAGCATGGGAAAGTTTAAGGTTTATCTTGATGAAAAATCCGTCGGTGATAAGCTAAGTATTGGCTTGAAGGATTACAGGAAAAAGTATAAGGACAAAATCCTCGAGCAAAATGTCAAGGGAAAAACACTTGCAATGAAAATAACTCTCGAACCAGAAGAAGTAAAGGAAATCCACAGGGACGAACTGAGAGAGACTTTTGTTGAAGGATATATTAAGCAGAGGAATTTTCCAATTTCTTTTTACAATGTCGAGCTTTCTGTTGGTGATGAGAAGATTGGAAGCAAGCTTGCCCACCTTAACGGGTATTTCAGGTTTAAGGTTTCCGACGATGTTTTCCAATCCAAAGACAAGGTTTCTGGAGTTTTGAAGATAAACGGGTTGTCAAAGTCTCAGGCAGAAAATATTGAGATAGAGAAAGGAAGGAGTAATTTTGTAAGTTACGTCATTGCCTAATTCGCTTTCCATTCACCGCATCAACCATAGCCTGTAATTTATACAGCGTTTCCTTATATTCCTCCTCGGGATTTGAGTCAGCAACAATTCCGCCTCCTGTCTGAGCATAGATTTTATTTCCTTTCATTACAATGCTCCTGATGATTATGTTAAAATCCATATCTCCTGAGAAATTGAAATATCCTAGAGAGCCTGTATAAGGCCCTCTTGCAGTCGGTTCCATCTCAGATATAATTTCCATTGTCCTGATTTTCGGACAGCCAGTTATTGTCCCTCCTGGAAACATAGCCCTGAATAAGTCAAAAGCATCCTTCGTGGGATGGAGCTTTCCGCTGACATTTGAAACAAGATGCATAACATGGCTATATTTCTCGACTGTAAATATCTCATCAACCTTTACAGTGCCATAATCACAGACCTTTCCTAAATCATTCCTTTCCAAATCAACAAGCATTGTATGCTCTGCATTTTCCTTTGAATTCTGTCTTAATTCTTCCTCGAGAAGCTTGTCTTCTTCAGGGGTTTTCCCTCTTTTCCTTGTTCCTGCAATTGGTCTTGTAGATGCAATTCCATTCTCAAGCCGAATAAGCCTTTCAGGAGATGATGAGATTATTTTCACGTCTTCAAAATCAAGGAATGCAGAAAACGGAGAAGGATTTATCTTGATGAGATTCTCGAAAATTGCAAGAGCATCGCCTGAGATTTCCGCCTCTAATCTCTGGGATAAATTAACCTGATAAGTGTCTCCGATTGAGATGTAATGAAGTATCTTTTTTATTGCATTTATGTATTGCTCTTTGGTAAAATTAAACCTAAGGTTTTTGCATTGAATCTCTTTGTTAGATGGTTTCTCGTCGGAAATTTTGTTACTTAATCTTTGTGCAATTGCCTTTAGCTCTGCTGTTGATTTCTCATAGTCATTGCCTAAAATAACAAGAGTTAGCTCATTTTTCTCATGGTCATAGATAATTGACTTGTTTACAAATACGAAATAAATATCTGGTGCATTTATGTCATCTGTTTTTGCATTTGGTATTTTTTCAAGGAAATGAACTGCGTCATAAGCAAAATAGCCAACTGCTCCCCCATAAAATAAAGGCAGGTTTCCTCTCGGGGAATTAAGTTTATACTTCTGGATTAACTGCCTGAGAATTTTAAAGGGATTTCCTTCCTGAACTTTTCCGTTGATTGTGATTTTGCTTCCCTTGGACTTGAAAACAAGGAATGGCTCAAAGCCAATGTAAGAGTATTTTCCAAGCTTTCCGTCGAATAAAGAGCTGAGAAGGATGAAGGAGTTTTCTCCTCTGAATTTTTTATAGATTGCAAGAGGCTCTTCTTCAGCCTTTATTTTCAGATATAATGGGATTAAGCTGAACTTTTCTTTCAGGATATTAAACTGCTCTCTCTCAGGATAGATTTTCGTCATATGAGCAATGAATCCCAAGGAGAATAAAAATTGTTTGATATGCCTATTTAATCGTGCTATTTCTAGTCCACTATAACCAAACCGCTATCTTTTTAAATCACCTCATCTTTCCCTCTCAATAGGACGGTCATAGGGGCTTGGCAACACCCGTTCCCATTCCGAACACGGAAGTTAAGCAAGCCTCCGTTTCTGGTTGTACTTCACTTAAGTGCGGGAACCCAGAAAAGCTGTCCGACCTTTTCTTTTAAAAAAAGTTTTCTGAATAAAATCAACGCTAAGATTTTTAAAGATAACAATCTAACCAATTCCTGAAATGAAAATCGCAATGGTTGGAACTGGATATGTCGGCTTGACAACTGGAACTTGTTTGGCTGAATTGGGTAATGATGTTCTCTGCATAGATATAGACGAGAAAAAGATAGAAAACCTAAGGAAAGGAATTCTTCCGATATATGAACCCGGACTGAAAGAGCTTGTTGAGAAAAATTCCAGAGAAGAAAGGCTGAGATTTACAACAGACATTAAGTCAGCAATTGAATTTGCTGAGGTGATTTTTATTGCCGTCGGAACTCCTCCTGGGAAAAACGAGGAAGCTGATCTCTCGGCAGTTAAGGATGTTGCAAAGAATATTGGAAAATACATGAACGAGTATAAGGTTATTGTAACAAAAAGCACTGTGCCTGTTGGAACTGCAGATTCAATAAAGGAAATAATCAGGCAAACCCATAAATCATCAATAGAATTCAGCGTCTGCTCAAATCCTGAATTTCTAAGGGAAGGAGAAGCAATTTATGATTTCATGAACCCTGACAGGATTGTCGTCGGTGTTGAGGATGAAAAGGCAAAAAAGGCAATGGAAACAATATACAGGGGATTGGTTAGGGCTGACAAGCAAGTCCTGTTTACAGACATAAAAAGCTCTGAACTCATAAAATACGCAAGCAATGCAATGCTCGCAACAAGAATATCATTCATGAACGAACTCTCACTGTTATGCGATAAAGTTGGTGGAAATGTAAAGCTGGTTGCAAAAGGTATGGGGCTTGACAGCAGGATTGGTCCAAGATTTTTGCAGGCTGGAGCTGGATGGGGAGGCTCATGCTTTCCGAAGGATGTAAAAGCCCTGTATAAAACAATGGAAGCCAATAATCTCGACGGAAAAATCCTCAAGGCAGTTGTTGATGTTAATGATTCCCAGCGTCAGGTAATTATCAGCAAGATAAAAAAACTCATTCCAAATCCAAACGGAAAAAAGATAGCTGTCTGGGGCTTAAGCTTCAAGCCAAAAACAGATGACATGAGAGAAGCTCCGTCTATTACTATTATAGAAGCCATACAAAAAGAAGGTGCATTAATAAGAGCTTTTGATCCTGTTGCTGTGGAAAATGCAAAGAAGATATTTAAGGATGTGGAATATTGCAGGACACCTTATGAAACTGTGGAGGGATGCTCATGCCTTGTGATAATGACAGAGTGGAATGAGTTCAGGGAGCTTGATATTCAGAGGATTAAGTCATTGATGGCTGAGCCAAATATTGTTGATGCACGAAATGTTTATGAGCCTGAATATATAAAAAAATTCGGCTTCAGATATATAGGAGTTGGACGATAATAATGCCTTCTGGTGAAATAAAATGGATGTTATAATTCTTGCGGCTGGCTATGGTACAAGGCTTTATCCTCTTACCAAAGACAAGCCAAAGGCGCTTATCCCTGTTGCTGGAAAGCCTATTCTCGAGCATATTCTTTTCAGGATTGAGGAGATAAATGGCGTAAAGAAGATTGTGATTGTTTCCAACAATGTCTTCTATCAGAATTTTGTCGAGTGGAAAAAGTCATATAAGGCAAATGTCGAGATAAAAATCCTTAATGACGGAACAAGCACGAATGAAACCCGATTAGGTGCAATCGGAGACATAAATTTTGCGATAACCAAAGAAAACCTCGATGATGACTTGATGGTTGTGGGCTCTGATAATATTTTTGATTTTGGCTTGGTGCATCTGCATAAATTCTTTCATGAAAAAAAATCTTCTGTTGTTGCATTGTATGATATAGTTGAAAAATCAAAAGCCTCTAACAAGTATGGAGTGGTTATTACCGACGAGAATTTAAGGATATTGGATTTTCATGAAAAGCCATCCGAGCCAAAGTCATCCCTTGTAAGCACTGCTTGTTACATCATATCTAAAAAGGATGTTGAGATTTTTGAGCATTTTATACGCGATAATCCGAAGATTGATAATCTGGGAGAGTTTATTAAATTCCTCTCAGCCAAAAAGCATGTTTACGGTTTTGTCTTTTCAGAAAGATGGTTTGATATAGGAAGCCACGAACAGTTAAAGGAAGCACATGAGTATTGGAGCAATAAAATAAAAAGTTAGAATATTCGTTGTCAACGCTTAAACGCTTTTATATCGGCAGAATTCAAATCAAACCATTCTCCATTCAATCTTTTTGTATCAAAACGTTTATGCCAATACGTTTCAACACCGCTTGGATCATCTGTTTTAATTGAATGAATCATTTCAATTTTTTCAGGTAACTGAATTCTGATTTAATAATAAACAACTAAAAAAATAAAGTCTTTTTATTTAGGTTCAGTCGGAAAATCCCATAAAATTCTGTAAGGATTTTCCTCCTTCGCAATTTATAGTATACATATTAGTTGGCATAAAAGAAACATCGCCAACCTTAACATAATTTGCGAGGGAAAAATTCTCTGTCAGGATTATTAAAGGAGAATTTTTCCTGAGCCACTCATAAAGTAGTGGGGTTTTTATTTTTTAAAAAATTAAATTATTTGAGAAACCTTTATATCCCAAAACATTTGCCATTATTCTTTATGAACATCCTCGTTACAGGCGGAGCCGGATTCATAGGAAGTCATTTATGTGAATTTCTCCTCGGAAAAGGGCATAAGGTTATTTGCATGGATAACTTTATTACAGGAGATAAGAAGAATATTTCTCAATTGATGGAGAATAAAAATTTCAGGTTTATCCATCAGGATGTTACAAATTATATCTCATTAGGCGAGAAAATTGATTTGGTAATGCATCTTGCAAGTCCAGCAAGCCCTGTTGATTACCAGAAAATCCCGATACAAACCCTTAAGGTTGGCTCACTTGGAACGCATAATTGCCTTGGATTGGCTTTAAGGCATAAAGCAAAATTCCTCATTGCAAGCACATCAGAGATTTATGGTGATCCTCTTGTAAACCCTCAGCCTGAAAGTTATCTTGGAAATGTAAATTGTATAGGTTTACGTGGTTGCTACGACGAGGCGAAGAGATTTTCTGAAGCTATTACAATGGCATATCACAGAATTCATAAGCTTGATACAAAAATAGCAAGGATATTCAACACTTACGGCGAAAGAATGAGATTAGATGATGGAAGAGTTGTTCCGAATTTTATTGGTCAGGCATTGTCAGGAAAATCTTTAACAGTATATGGAGACGGAAAACAGACAAGAAGCTTTTGCTATGTTTCTGATATGGTTGAAGGATTATACAGGCTTGCAATGTCAGATATAAACGAGCCTGTAAATCTTGGAAATCCCGACGAGAAAACCATCATTGAATTTGCAAAGATAATAATCAAACTTACAAACACAAAAAGCAAAATTGAATTCAAGCAATTGCCTGAGGATGATCCTAAGACAAGAAGACCAGATATTTCAAAAGCAAAAAAACTTCTAAAATGGGAGCCAAAAATTTCTCTTGAAGATGGATTGAAGAGGACGATTGGGTATTTTAGGAATCAAAAATAAGATGTTCACAATCCACAAATTCAAATCACTTTCTTCAACAAACATAGAGGCAAAAGAATATCCTGCAAATTCAGTCATAATTGCAGATTCTCAGACCTCTGGAAAAGGCAGATTCAAGAGGAAATGGAAATCCCAAGAAGGCGGAATCTATCTCTCAATTGTCGTCGAGCCAGTCAATGAAAATTTAGGAATATTAACTTTCCTAACTGCACTTGCTGTAAACAAAACAATCCATGAAATGTTTAAAATTAAAACAGAAATAAAATGGCCTAATGATGTTCTTTTCAATGGAAAAAAGCTCTGCGGAATTCTTACTGAAAACATTATTTCAGGAAACAGCCGCAGGATGATAATCGGCATAGGCATAAACCTTAACAATAACATCCCTCGTGGAATCAATGCAATATCAATAAGCAGAATCCTTAAGAGAAATATTGCCAAGGAGAGATTCATATCAGAGTTGATAAGGAATTTCGAATGGTATTACAATGGACATTACATCAAAAAAAAGTTCTCATCAATAATAATCCGATTCAAAAAGCAATGCAGCACGCTTGGAAAAAAAGTTGAAATTAAGACGATAAATGAAAACATTCACGGAACAGCAACAGGCATTGGCAAGGATTGTTCATTAATCATTAAGGCACAGGACGGAAAAACAAGAAAGATATATGAAGGTGATATTTTTCACATCCAAAGATGAAGCCATTTATGAAATCTGTTCTTTACAACACAATCCTGATACTAGCAATTATTTCTCTTTGCGCATATTCATATCTCAGCTACAATAAATACTATCCGTCAATTACTGCCTTAAAGGAAAATCCCTTATTTTACGACGGAAGAACAGTCGAATTCAGAAGCGGGGATATTACAAAGTTAAATGAGCAGGAAAGAATTCTGGTTTACACATCAGGAAATGAAGAACTCAAGATTTCCTATGATAAAAGATTCAGCCCAAGAGCAACAAACAAAGGTCAGACATCAATTCTCGTCAATGTAAATAATGGGAATTTTGAATTAGCTGACATCCACAACCATGACAACAATTATTGGAAATACATAATCTCTGTTTTCTGCATAGTTATATTCATCTATTATTTCTTCAAGGAATGGTCTCTCGACGAATTCAGGCTAATCCCAAAACAATCCAAATCAGGTGGAAAAAATGCCTGACCTTGTAAGCCATGTTTTAATCGCATTGATTATCTGCGAACTGTTTAGCATAAAGCCAAAAAGCCTTGTCATATTAGGAGCAATTCTTCCGGACATAACACAAAAGTTTTACCTTGTGCATCTGTTTATACCGACGAGCGACGGCCCATATTGGCTCTTATTGCCATTCCACACGCCTATCGGCCAGATTTTGCTAAGCTTCATCATAATACAGCTCTTCAGGTTTGACAGAAAAAAGGCATTCATATACTTAACAATAGGATGGTCGTCCCATATTTTTGCAGACATGTTTTCAAGGCATTTCCTTCTCGGTCAGCTACTATTATTCCCACTCTCATGGAAAAGCTTTGAATTCGGACTTATGTGGTTTGAGCAATACTATATTATACTGGCTGTTCTGATAGTGATATACCTCTCGACAAAAATGCTAAAATCTCATTTTCCACCAGTGTATTTCACTGGTGGTTTATGTAAGAATAAACAGCAAGTGGAAAATAAGAACAAAAAATCCGACTGAGCCCTCGTCTGCGAGTGAGCTCGTCTCACATGCGGGGCGAGCATACTTCAAAAATATAAAATATTTTTGAAGCTACGAACGAAGTGAGTATGCCACCAGTCTTTGACTTTTGCGGAGGATTTTTTTGATTCTGCAACATTCATGAAGAAAAAATAAACAGCTCGCACATTCAATATGAGATATAACTATTTTAGATACCAGAGCATTCCCCTGTTTTATTTCTGGAATATTCACATAGTTCCTTAAGCAGCACTTCCTTGGAAACAAACCCCTCGAACTTTTTATCATTAACAATCACAGTAGGAAAAGTCTTAACATCATAAGACTTCATCAATAACTCAACCATTGGCTCGTCATTAATTTTACTGTCAAAAACAAAATTCAGCAGCTTATTCTTGAACTTCATCTTTAGATAAGTAAGCACAAACGCCTGATTATCACATTCAGGACATTCCTTAGGGTCAGAGAAAAAATAAAGCAGGTTAACAGTATCATCCTGGCATATTTCAGAACGTTTCTTCGAGAGCAGCCAATATCTTATCTGTGCTTGGATATAATCCCTCTTCAAAAGCTGGAACTCATCCTTGTTGATTTTAGCATTCACATCATAGCCCTCAAGCTTAATTCTTGCTGCCTCAAGCTGGTCAATACTCGAGTCAAATAACTTTGAAACAGCATCACAGTTCTTCTCTTGGCTAAGCTGGTCAATAAACGCATACTGCAACTGAAGGCTGTTAAAATCCATAGAATTAATCCTCCCTTCCTTTTGGATATACTCAGCCCTTTTCATATCAATCACAAATCCGAGGAGAAACCCGAGAAAAAATATCCCCATGACTATCAATCCTGCAAAAATATATTTTTCCCTGCTAACAACACGCTCTACCATTTTTGTTTCTTACCTCGAATCAAGTCAGCCGCAATCCCAATCCACACAACACCCAAAATAAAAAAATATGATGTAACATAAAGGATTACTGAAAGCATCCCGAACTTCATATACCTTTCCTCAAAAAATGAATGCGACTTGCTGAGAATATAAATTGATAGGATAAAAATAACAAGCGAAACAAACAGCATGAGATAATTTATCTCGAGGATGTCAAAATGGAAAGTATAATTCCT
>CAZXRI010000024.1:0-10841 GCA_964642765.1 uncultured Methanosarcinales archaeon
TTTCTAGCTTGTCTTAAATCTTCATCAGCTTGCGGATTATTGAATATATCTTCTATGTTCATTTTAATGTTTACTAAAAGGACTTATGACCTTTCCACGCACAATTAGTTTTGCATCTCCTGTTCCAAATTCTGGAACACCACCATACACATTACCCCTAATTTCTATTAATCCACCTTCTTGCATATAACCGATCCCACTTCCCAATTCATATCCAGAATACTCTCTTTCTATTATTTGTTGCATATACGAATGTTTAACATCACCATGAATTATTGTTTGACCATTAGACTTCCAATGTCCAATACATACCTCGCGATGGTCAACATTGCCATAGATATCTGTTTTTCCACCTGATTGATTAGAGTTTATATATTTACAGTGAACAGTCCCAGTAACTATTAATTCGCCACCCTCTTGGCTTTGTCCTATGCGAAATACAAATTTTGGAATGTCTCCCTTGATTATGATTTTGCTGTTGCCACTTTGATTGAAGGCAATGCCATTATTAAGAGAAAAGTCGTACCTAATTTCTGGGAAGGCAGGCTGAGATGTACCTAGTTGAATAGTACCACCACTCACACACGCAACACCACCTCCCCTAACAAAATCTATTACAAGGCTTCCACCTGACATAAAATCCCCATATCCTGTATGAGCTGTTCCGTGAACTACGACCGATCCTCCACTATTTTTATAAGCAACATTTTTATTGACATCCCCTCTTATATGAACTGTTCCTCTTTCAAGAAATATGCAAAGATTGTCATCAAAGATACCTTCTCTGGGAACTAATTCCAATTCATCTTTAGGCTTAATGACCCGATTAATTAGCGCTGATACAAAAACACCCAATTCGCTATTATTTGAATCATTATGCCTTTCATTTTGCGTGAATTCAGAGATGTCTGCTAATGTCCATGGTAAATTAATTCTATCGAGATAGAGATGAGTACTACTATAATATTTTGGATTTCCACAATATACAGATTCTCTCAACCAATTTGAAAATGTTTCAAAAAAAGTATTCTGAACATATTTTCTATGTTCTTCTTCAGTAACTCTTTTTCTTCCAGACTTGTTTCTAGCTTGTCTTAAATCTTCATCAGCTTGCGGATTATTGAATATATCTTCTAGTCTCATTTTATTTACCCTTAAGATACTTCTCAGCTTCAATTTTTGCAGTATCTAGTAATACCTTGCCATATCCTAAATTTCCAGATTCTAATCTGCTACCCATATACTTTCGAAGAACATCAAATTCCGCAGGAGATAAAGAACCTCCTCCTTGTGTAAGAGTTCGCCTCATTTCAGGCAATCTTTTTTCTTCTTCTCCTTTTCTCCATAAAAGAGCTTTATGAAGTAACGGTGTCATTAAATAATTTCTAGCAAATTCAGTAATTTGTTTCCGTTGCTCTTCCTGTCTATTTATTTGAATGGCATCAACATTACCTGTATAACTTATACCACTATCGTCCATAGATAGCATAGGTTTTACTGGTTCTGTAAGTTTACCTGCCCTTTGTATAATTCTTTCTATTGTGCTATCATTTTCTAATGCTTCAACATTGCCAATCAATCTTAATGCTTCAGTCTGAACCAATGCTTCCTGTGCATCCACAACTTCATCTCGTATTTTGGGATTTATACGGGGATTATTATAAAGGAAGTTATAATATGCAACATGAAGAGTTGTTACTAAAGCTATAGCGAATTCTAATCCCGCTATATATCTTTCCCTATCTGCGATATATTCTGCAGATTGTTGCCGTTGATATAAATTATCGAGATATTTGAGATTTGACATATCGGTTCTGCTTTTAGGTATTTTAATTCCATTGAGTTGTGCCCACTCCTGTAATCCTTCTTCATATGCTGCCCTTTCCTTATCTAATGTAAGCCTTTCTTCCATACTAAGATTAGGTCTTTGTAATCTTGAAAGAATGTCCTCGTAATTCTCTAATAGTTTACTTGCTGGAAAGTCTCTCCTGTTAGAAGAAGTATAATCATCCATTGTTTTCCTGTAATTTGCATTTGCTGATTTTTCGTCTGGCATTTTAGCTTAATCTTACTCTTTCATATACTAAATAATCACATTTTCGTATTACAGTGTTTGAAGGGCATCCTGTTTGTTCTAATGCGGATGTGAATAAGAGAGGCAAAATTTTTTTTCTTCTAACTTGATCACCTACTGAGCAAGTGCCATATCTTCCTTCTGAAGTAGTCTCGATTATGATACAATCTTTTGGACCTTTTACCCTATCATATACGCAATTCATTTTTTGTGTGGCTGCAGTATATAGAGTAATAGGTTGTTGAGGTTGAGTTGAACCAAGTGAATCTCTGGTTTCTCTTTCACGGGATGTTAAACTGGTTTCTAAATTAGAGACTGCTTGTCTTGCTGCATTTGTGTTTTCAGCTACGCGATAACTTACATCTTTAAGACCATCTGCTATGCTTTGAAATGCCTCTGCTAAAGGAGCAATTGTTTCTCTTAATACTTGATATTCTCTTTCTCTTTCCTGTCTTTGTTCTTCTATTAATTTTTTGCTATTTAGTTCATTAAAAAAAGAGTCTAATGATGCTACTCTTTCATCAACACTTAAATTATTCCAATCTCCATAATCCATTTCAAATCTTCTTTTGCCATCAGGACTTAGTTTTTGCCATACGTTATATTCCAAATCCCAATACAGATTCATTTTGCCCATTTTACTTTTGGATAGTCATAAATATATTTAAAACTTGTGTAAACTAAATAGATTATCTGGATTTATTTTACCAAGAACTGACGAGCATGTCATTGTGCCTTTGAATCCCTGAGGATATCCCATTATGAAATTTATTGAATTTGAGAAGCAATGTCATCTGAGGAATAATTTTCTTGTGTTCAATCACATTTCTTTCTGAATTTTTAATTTGGTTTCGAAGTGCATCTAACTCCCGCTAGTTCCTCTAAAGCCCTCTAACCACTTTATCTCTCATAAACCCTTTTCATAATCAAGGCATCCCCTTCAATGTTCGGGCTTTCAGAAATCACAACGCCTTTAACTTTAAAATCTCTCAGGCATTTCATCAAATCCTTGTAATTCAAATCGCTGTCATCCAAATTAAGATGATTCTTCTCTCCTTTTTCTCCGTATTCAATTCCTGCAACATGGATGTGCATGTTCTCCAATCCAAATCTTCCGAGAGTCTTTTCAATTTCTTCGAGAATAGACGAGAATTCTTCATAAGTATTATACTTCCCATTTGTCCGTGCATGAAAATGGCTGAAATCAACACATGGCATTACCTGCTCTAATTCTGCTGAAAGCTTTGTCAATTCAAAAATATCTCCAAACTGTGTTGGCTTGCCTGTTGTTTCAGGGCGAATCCAGATTGGATTATTGGTTTCCTTGATGACAGAAATTATTCTCTTCATATTCTCCTTAACATTCTCATAAACTTTCTCTGGAGGCATCCCGAGATAAAATGCAGAATGAAATGTCATGCTAAAAGCTCCGCATGCATTTGCAACATCTGCGGCATTCAAAACTCGTTTAATGCTTGCCTCAACTTTTTCTTTCTCAATAGCATTCAGGTTTATGAAATATTGCCCATGGCATGAAAGAGCAACATCATTTTTTTCTGCGGCTTGCTTAACAAGAGGAGCATTTTCCTTCTTGATATTAACGCTGTGAACAAACTCAAGTTCCATTGCAGATAATCCAAGAGTATTAACATGCTTTATTCCGTCGAGAGTATTCCTGTCCTCTGTTGAAAGAGGAATTCCTGCTGTGCCGAATCTTAAAGAAGAGAATTTCATGAATGGGAAAAAGCTGGATGGATATAAAAATATGCTGGAATTGTTAAGTCAAGTTTCTAAGTATACATTTTTATATTTTTTTGAGAATTTAATTATTAAAAAATAAAATCTATACTTTTATTTAGGCTCACTCCTCAGATTTTTTATCCTTTTGACTAAATCTGACTCGTTCGCAAATTATAATCAGCCAATGCGTGGAAATCTGCTAAAACCATGGCAAGCCTAATATAATTTCTGCCGACGAGACGGTATCAACTATCCAATAAAGAGAAAAATATTCAAATTTACCGTATCTTCCCTTTTTGGCACATCCTGATTACTTCCTTTGCCATCCTTGTTATGTCAGGCATTCCGCCTTTTTTCAGGATGTGTTTCTTCAATGCAATTTTCTCGAGGGTCTGCTCTGAATCCTGCTCAAAACTGCATGCCTCAACTTCAAAATATCCCTCGATTCTACCTTCCATCTTTTCTATCAATCTCATTGCAACAAGCTCAGGATCCCTGAATTTATCGTCGGAAATTGCTCCTATCTGGACCATGCTCATTGCCTTATCCTTATCATAAGACAAAACACCGGGAGTATCAAGCATAAGGATTTTTGAGCTGATTCTGATTTTTTGGATTCCCCGAGTAAATCCGCTTATCGGGCTTGTTGGTGCGCTATGTTTTCCTTTAAGGGCATTGATTACGGTTGATTTTCCTGTATTCGGGAAGCCAACAACACCGACAGTAACTTCTTTTCCATGTGATATTTCCATGATTTTCCTGACGAGGCTTCTTGTTCCGATATGGTTCATTGCAGAAATCTTGATTGAGTTTGGAAGGATTGTGCCTTTGATTTCCTCCTCTGTAAGAAGGTCGCACTTGTTGATGACATAAATGTGCCTTTTCCTCATATTCCTTATTTTGCTCTCGAGGTTTTTGTTTATGCTGTCCTCTATGTTTCTTCCGTCTATAATTAGGAGGACAATGTCAGATTCATAGATTACCCTGCCTACTATGTCTGAGAAGTTTTTCATATTGGAATGAGATGCATGTTGTTATTTAAACTTATAGCCCATCATGATATCTCCGAGTTCTGAGAAAACTTTATATACCTCAGAGCCAAAAGAAGTGTAAAAAGAGGTGATAGTATGGATAAAAGGATAGGAAACTATTCATTTATAGTGGGTGTGGCTTTAGCTGTTGTTTTAGGGATTTTTTCATTAGGCGATGCTACGCCATGGCTGTTTTCGCTGATGATTCTGCTTGGAATTATCGTCGGACTGCTGAATGTTACAGGAAAGGAGACAAAGGAATTTTTAATCGTGTCTGCAATCCTGATAATAGGAGCATATGCAGGAAGCGCATCTGATATTCTTGGAGAGGTTATCTTAATAGGGCCTTATCTAATGGGAATTTTCGGTCAAGTGCTTGCCTTTGTTGTTCCTGCAACTATCGTTGTTGCATTGAAAGACATAGCAGAGCTGGCTCATAACGGCTAAAAAGGCAATTTTTTTATTTTCATTTCTTTTTCTTCTTCTCTTATGGAAATATCAAAGGGCTTAGAGATAATTGACTTGGCATTAAAGATAGGAAACAGCCTTATTATTTCTGACACGCATATTGGATATGAAGAGGCGTTCAACAAGCAAGGTATCTTTATTCCAAGATTCCAGTTCAGGGAGATTCTTTCTCGTCTGGAAAGCATCCTGAACAAGGCCGATGAAAAGACTGGAAAGATTGAGACTTTTATTATTAATGGAGATGTAAAGCATGAATTTGGCACAATATCCCAGACAGAATGGAGGCACACTCTCGGATTACTTGATTTTGTTTCCAAGAGATGCAAAAAGATAGTTCTTGTGAAAGGCAATCATGATAAGATTCTCGGACCAATCGCTGAGAGAAGGGATGTTGAGATTGTTGAGAGTTTTGTTATAGAGAATAAAGGAAAGCGGATTTTGATTGTTCATGGAGATAAGATTCCAAAGGAAATGCCAAAGTGTAATACGATAATAATAGGACATCAGCATCCTGCAATTTTACTTCGGGACGGAGTAAGGGCAGAGTTGTATAAATGTTTTCTTCGAGGGAAATTCAGGAAAAAGGATTTGATTGTGCTTCCAGCTTTTACACCTGTATCTGAAGGCACAGACATCCTGAAAGGAGAGATTCTGACTGATTTTCTTCAAGGGGATATTGAGGATTTCATTGTTTATCCTGTTGCAGACGAGGTTTATGAATTCGGAAAGATTAGGGATTTGAGATAAAAATAGCCCTTAACCAAATTACGCATTGTTTGCTGTGAATAATATTACTATAATGACGGAAGTAAATAATTAATAAATATTTCCGCCACTTATATTTAGAAAACCTAACAAAATTATATTAAATACAAATATTCCATCAGTTTTTAACTGATGGTATAGACATACTGTCGAACTGCAAGAATATTTGTATTCTTAGAAATCCGACCGAGCGACCGAAGGGAGCGAGCAATCCGCCAGTCTGTGACTGGCGGTGTCGGATTTCTCTTGAAAACTTAGGTTTTCTATTATAATAATAAATCCACTACTTTATTTTACACTCACTCGGCAGAGATTTATACCTTATTTTTCCTGCCTCGCTCGATATGGTGTTTACTTGCTAAACTACTGTTTACCAATAAGAGTTATGGCATTAACTTAACATTATTTCTGCCGACGAGAGATAAAAAATCTATTATAAGGATTCCATTCGATACATCAAGAAGACTATACTTTCTGCTCGGCAGTGATTATAAAAATAGTTTTAGTTTAATAATCAATGAAAAGTTATATCCCTACAATTCCATTGCAAACATTGCAATAAACAGGAAAAGCCCCTCGATAATAAACAGGATTTGATAAACCATTGTGCTCAGCCAAGGAAATGCAAACCATGCCGGTCCAATTCCATATCCATTCAATAGAGGAAGCAAGCCAATTAAAAGAACAACAGCACCGACAACAAATGAAATCATCCCGATTTTATTGCTATTCAAAATCTCCCTTATTGACTCAACAGCAAGATACAATCCAGCTCCTGCAAGGATGTAAATGAAAATCTGGACAGGCAGAAAATGCAATGCAAACCAGCTTGGACCAATTCCAAATGAATTTAACAAAGGAAACAATCCCATCAATGTAAGCGAAATACCGACGATGCCGCTTATGTAATCTTTTAATGTAAACATTTTGCCTCCTTTTTTTCTTTAAGATTCAACTCAAAACTTAATCTTTATCTACTAAGCATGGACCTTAGCTGGTCTAACTGTTTCAAGTCATCATCCAATCTTTGCCAGAGAGCTTCCATATCCCTGAAAGCAAGGTTGCACCATCTCTGTGTAAAATCAGCCATTGCAAACAGGATATTACAGTAACCGCCAAACCTTGCTCTAGCACCATTAAAAATTTTCTTTGCTTCATCAAGTTTCTCCTGAAATGGTCCCTGATCAATTCTTGCTGCATGAACCCATTTCTGCAAAAGCATTGTTCTTTCCTCGAGCATATTAATAAACTTGCTTAAATCAGCAGGAGGAATAAGCGGCATATTGGGATTAGCAGCTTTAACTCCCAGTTCAGTAAGCCTTCTGATAATCCTCTCTATATCTGCCTCTATAAATGCTATATCATCATACTCCTGCGTTATTGTATCGAGAGCTTCAACAAACCTCATGATAATACTCTCCTCACGCCTGAAAACCTTCTCTAATTTCTTAACCTCAGGAATCTCTTCAATCTTCACTCTTTTAACTCCTCTCTGGCTTGTTTGAATTGTTTGAATAAGCTGTTTATATCTTTCATCAGATAATTTTGTCCTTAGGTCATTCTCTAATCCTTTCAGCTTAAATGCAATCCAATAAACATGCCTCATCGCAACCCTGATCTCTTTTCTAACATGCCCTCTCCTAAGAATGCTCTCGTTAACACCAAGCTTTCTTGTCATATCCTCTAATGGAACAACTCCTTTTCTAACAGGCCTTAACTTTAGATGATGCTTTGGCTTGACTTTCTTGTCTGTTGGAAGAAATTTCATCTTCAATATCTCAGGCAGAATCTTATCTACCAAATCAGACATTACTTGTGCAGTAATCTCATAACAGCCGACAGATTCTTCCATAGCAGGAATAAGATTCTCAAAAACCTTACCTTCAATATCCAAGACAGGTTTTACTTCATGCTCCTTTAATTCCTTCTTCTCTAATTTAGGCAGAAGCCCGGCAATATGTGAGATTCTCTTTTGCACAATCTTAATCTCCCACGAAGCACCCATCCTATCTGCTAAGCTTTCAGATGTTCCCAGCTTTTGAAAATTCAGATTCTTATTCTGGAATGTTTTGGATTCTGTTCTTGGCTTGGAAAAGTCTATTTTCATTTTTACCTTCCTCTCTGGCGATTGCCTATATTAATGTTTCTTCTCTGAATATCTGCTTGCGGCAAATTTCCTTTATTAACAGGGACAAATCTGTTTCCAGCATTTCTTCTCTCTCTGAGGTTTTGTGAATTTTGTCTTTGCACTTGTGGATTCATCTGGATATTTTTATTTTGGTTCTGGTTATCTACTGGAGCAGCAATTTTTTCAATCCTATCCTGTAAAACCCTAATCCATTCAGCCCAAGGAGCGTTATTGATAGTGTATTTTTTGTCCTCGAATACCTTCATGGCATTGGTTATTGGGGAAATAATAAGTTTCTGGATTGCATTAATGGACGCTGATTTTTGCTCAGGAGTTATCGGGCTTCTTTCAATGCCTGAGATAAGCTTCTCAAGTGTTTCACTAAATCTCCTCTCGTATTCTATAGGAGCATAATTTGGCTTGCCATGCTCGTCAATCATGCTTCTCAGTTTATTGGCAACATTTTCCTCAGCCAAATTAATTTCCCGCATAATATCCAGATTGCTATGCTCAACCTTTCCGCCAACCATTCTCTCGATTTCTTCCTCGGTAAATAATCCATAAGCCCTCAACCTTGTTTTCAGGTTTTCCACACCATACTGCTGGATATATCTCTCTCGAGCCTTTGCTACTCCTTTCTGGATTTCATTCCTTGCAAACACAACCCTGTTCTTGAGATAGAACGCAAAGTTATCATGCGGCTTTAATGTCAAAGGAATTCCCTTGAAATATCTCTCTGTGCTTCTTCCCGCACTAAGATTTGGATTGAGGTGAACTATGTCTATTGTCTTTGGAATTCCGTTTTCTGCATTGACATTGACGATAATAAATTTCATTTCAATTGTCTCAAACTGAAATGTTATTATGTGGTCTTTGAGGAACTGCTCAGGAAGCTGGACAATTCCCATGTTTTTTATGTATATGTCCATTTCCCTCTCGGCAGAAATCAACCTGTTTGAAAATGCATGAAGGAGGTCAGTCTTGACTTGTTGGTTTTCAGTGAGAAATTTTCTAGAATCTTCGTATTGTTCTTCCCTTGCTAATATCCATGACCATAATGACCAATTTTGGAGAGTAAGGTTGTGTAATTCTATCTGGATTTTTCTATCTTGAGGAGATTGATTTGAGATTGCACCAAGTCTTGGAAGTATCTCCTCTGATTGAATCCTTTTCATTTCTAATAGCCTCGTGATTATCTCGTTTGTTCTGCTTTCATAGCCTTTCTTAACGTGCTGCATTTGCTGGGTATCTTCTTTTGCAGCTATGCCAATATGTGCATTTTCTGAATATATCTGCAAGAATTTGTTTATCAAGTAAATCTGGATGTGTGCATTTTTTGTTAGTTTATCAACATTAAATTGTACTCGAGTAATTGCTCGCATCTCAGGCAAGTTTTGTTCAGCCTTTTTTATCTGTAATGATGGTTTTTGTTGTGTATGATGACTTTCAGTGATGATAGTATGATGAGGATTTCTCTGCCTTGTATTTCCATGCTCTATTTTTCGTATGTTTTTTTTCATGTTTGGCTTTCTGATTTACTCATTGATTTTAAGGTGGATTACCTGGTCCTGACGGTAATCCATCATCACTAGCGACCGTTATTTCTTTGGTTACTTCATGCTTGTTTTCAAATATATAAACAGTCAAAGTTACAGTATATTTGCCTTTTGATGAAAATATATAGTCTCGCCAGCGATTATCTGAATCATTCTCTGGATTAGACACATTTTCTGATGGAAAGACATTCCAATTAATTGTGCTCGTCTTTAAATCATTTGGAGATATAGAGAATCTTATTCTTTTCCTCTCTTCAGGATTTGCAGGCTCATATGTAAAATCTATACGAGGTTGTTCAGGAACTTCATCCCTTTTTGTTTCAACATTGATTTTAGTAGTAGTCTCAGCAGGATTAGGTTGGTTAGGTGAAGTATGTGAACTGCTTCCTGAATCCTCCAACCACCCTCTTAAGACACCTTCTATTGCTTCAGGTTTACCATCTGCTAAATCTATTAATTTTTGACGTCTTCTTTTATTTTCTTCTTCCCGCCTTGCTTCCTCTTTCCTCTCAGCATCTAAGGCTGTCTCATTAGCTGCCTCTTCTACATATCTTGTAAGTTCTGCTGCTCTGTCTACTGCTGCTGATGAAGCCCCACCAGTGCTTGGTGCGCCTCCGTTTTCATCCTTCTCTTTTTTTTTGTGTCTATTGTTGAGGAATGCTCCTGCTCCACCTATTAGAGCTAATACTCCTAACAGAATGAATATTAGGGTCCAGTTAGTTCCATTAGATCCCTCTTTGATTTGTTATTTTCTTCAGTTTTTTGATTTTCTTCTCCCTCCTCTTTTTGCTCGACTAATTTCTGAATCTCCTGCTTTTTTTGCGCACTCATTCCGTCTGTAAAATCCTTGTCATTAAGGAGCTTTTTTGCATCCTCGATTTTGTTCTGGATTTTATCAGTGATGATTTTCTCAGCCATCTGGTTGTATTCATTTCTAACATCCTCAAGTGATGCAAGGACTATGCTGGCTACAATGAGAAAAAGAATAATTCCAATTCCGATTCTTGTGATTGGTTTCATGGTCGTGAATATGTGTAAATAGATGACTTGACTTTTCCTTGTTCAAAAACCTTCAATTT
>CAZXRI010000025.1:0-10568 GCA_964642765.1 uncultured Methanosarcinales archaeon
AATCAGGCAGTTTTTTTTGCATTGCTAAATCCAGGAGATAAATTTATGGGACTTATTTAGGATGCGGCGGGCATTTGACTCATGGAAGCCCTGTGAATTTTTCAGGGAGGATTTACAAGTGTGCTTCTTATTCTGTCGACAAGGAAACAGAGCTTCTTGATATGGATGCAATAAGAAAGCAGGCTCTTGAAGTAAAGCCTAAGATGATTATTTCAGGGCTTACAGCATATCCGAGAAAGCTTGACTTTAAGGCATTCCAAGAAATTGCCGAGGAAGTTGATGCATATCATATGTCAGACATTGCACATATATCAGGATTGATTGCTGCTGGATTGCACCAAAGCCCTGTTCCATATGCTGATGCTGTAACAACAACAACACACAAAACACTTCGAGGCCCTCGAGGAGCAATAATCATGTCGAAGATAATTGACAGATTGCATGATTTATACCATAAAGACAGCAAAAAAAATCTCGCACAGCTGATAGACTCTGCTGTTTTTCCTGGATTGCAGGGCGGCCCGCATGACCATGTAACAGCTGCAAAGGCAGTTTCATTCAAGGAAGCATCTGAACCTGAATTCAAGGAATATGCACGACAAATCTTAAAGAATGCAAAGGCAATGGCAGATGAATTAATGGTGCAAGGAATAAAGCTTGTTACAAACGGAACAGACAATCACCTGATGCTGATAGACCTGACAAAAAGCAATCTCACTGGAAAAGGAAAGGAAATCCAGATTGCTCTCGAAGAAGCAGGAATCTTCGTGAATAAAAATGCAATTCCGTTTGATCCAGCAAGCCCATTTACACCGTCTGGAATCCGTGTTGGAACACCGGCAATTACAACAAGAGGATTCAAAGAAAATGAATCAAAAGAAATTGCCAGAGGAATTGCAACTGTGATTAAGAATCATGAAGATAAAACTGTGCTTGAGAAAGTCAGGGGAAATATTCTCGAAGTTTGCAGGCAGTTTCCTCTGTATGAGGAGTTGCTTTAGTTTTTCTTTTTTGAAAATCTTTTCACGTTTCCCGATAGAAAACTTGTAAAAATGATAGTATACTATTTTGTATATCTACATACTAAATCGTAAGGTTTATATACTAGCCCATTTCTATAAATAACTTCCATTTTTTAACAAAGAGGTGATTTATGGATGAGAAAGATTGCCATTATCAATCAAAAAGGCGGAGTTGGAAAGACAACCACTTCAGTAAATATTGCTGCTGGATTATCCAGAAACGGCAAAAAGGTAATAATAGTTGACTTGGATCCGCAAGGCGACATAAGCGCGTGCCACAATGTGGATGCGAAAAAAAATCTATATGATATAATTGTTGAGGATGTTGAACTTGAAAAAGCAATAACAAAACTCGGCAGAAATTTGGACATAATCCATTCTGACATTAAGCTCGCAGAGGCAGAGCAGAAGCTTATGGAAACAGGAGCAGCAATAGATATTCTAGAGAAAAGGTTCACACCAAAACTCGACTATGATTATGTTATACTTGACTGCCCGCCATCATTCAGGCACTTAAGCAAATGCGCATTGTTTTATGCAAAGGAAATAATTATTCCAACATCAACAGATTTTCTTGGATACAACTCATTGCTGAAAACTATCCAGACAATAACAAATTTCACCAATGAAACTGATATCAAGCATGATGTTAGCCTTATTATCCCGACGATGTTTGACAAGAGAAGAAAGCTGTGTGTTAGTACGCTCAATAAAATCAGGCATGAATTTGGCCAGCAGATTGTTTCAGTTCCTGTAAGGTCAAACTCAAAGCTTGGAGAAGCACCGCAGCACAAGAAATCAATATTCAACTATGATGCAAAATCAACAGGAGCAGAGGATTACCTGAACATTGTCAAGCATCTTATTGATACAGAGAGAATCTATGACACAAGATTTCCATCTGATAAAAGGCAGCGAGCAATGAAAGAATACTTTGGAAACGGAAAGAAAGGCTTTTTCGAGGATGATTCAGCAATCAAAGAGGCAAAGAAAATCATTGAAGCGAAAAACATTGTTCAAGATGATGAAGATGAGGAAGAGCTGGAAAACGAGCAGAAGATTGACAAATATAACTATTCGCTGAATTTTTAGCTGGAATTATTTAATACTTTTTTTATTATTTTTAATTCCCAATTAACTACCCTATGATTAAGGAAAAATTTTATATACTATCTTCTATGACAAAAAACTACAATGAGACTAACTAAATCCATAGCAATTTTTGTAATATCTGTTTTTTTGTTAAGCGTTATTGTTCACGCAGCGTATGAAGCAAGGGATTCTGGCACATCAGGCACCGACGATGCTTCATCAACAACTACTTCTACAATTACATCCTCAACTACATCTACAACTTTATCATCTAATTCAGAAAAATCATCAGAGCAAAGAGGAATAAGTTCTCTGGCAGAGGAAAAAAGAGAAAGATTCAAGGAATTCAAAGAAGAGGAAAAGCAGAAGTTTGCTGAGTTTCGTGCTGAGGAATTGGAGAAATTTTCTGAGTTAAAGCAGGAAAGGCTTGCTAAAATCAAGGAGCTGAGGAAGGATGAAGTAAACAAATTGCGGTATATCGAGAAAGAAAAGCTCGATAGATTAGCTGGCATGACTCAGGAAAGGGTAAAGAAGATTGCTTCATTAAGGGAAGAGCAGATAAAAAGGCTTACAGCAATAAAGGCAGAAAGGCTTGAGAAAATTTCGCGGTTGGAAAACAAGAACCTTGAGAAGATTGCTGCTCTTGACGAGAAACAGATTGCGAAGCTTTCTGAGTTAAGCGAGGCAAAAGTCGAGGAGCTTTCCAAAAAATCATTTGCAGAAATAAAGGCAGATTTGGCAAAGATTGAAGTTAAAAAGATAAACAAGGAGCTTGCATTTAAAGCCAGAGCAATTGCAGCAGAAAAAATAGCAGAATCAAAAAAGCTCATTGCCGAGAAGGAAGAGGCAGATAAAAAGCTGAAAGAAGATGCAGAGCAGCATAAGAAGCAGTTCGATGAAGCAAAGGCAGCAGGCAATGATGCAGATGTGCTTGTGCACGGAAAAGCTTACATTACAAGCCTTGCAGATTCAGCAATAAACAGGCTGGAAAGATTAAAGGAAGTCATCTCAACAGATGAAAAAATTACAGACGAGAAAGCTACAGAGGCAATAGCTGAGATTGACGGGAAAATCAAGGAATTAAATGACATAAAGGCAAAAATCCAGAGCATTGCAACAAAGGATGAGTTAAAGGAAACAGCAAAGACAATTGCAAAAATCTGGGAATCGTCCAAGAAGAAAATAAAAATCCATTCATCACTTATTGAGCATGCAAGGACAAAGGCAGTTATCGAGAGAGCAGATCATCTTGAAAAAAGGCTTGAGAAGGTTCTTGATGAATTAAAGCAGAAAGACATTGCTGTAGATGCTATCGAGGAGAAAAAAACTGCATTCAGTTCGAAAATTAACGAGGCAAGAAAGCTGAATGAAGATGCAGAGGCAAAGTTCCAAGAAGCAAAAAAGCTTAAAGAAGAAGATACTGTAAAGGCAACTGAACTGCTTAAGGCATCACGGGAATCACTCCAGAACGCTCAGCAAAAGCTGAAAGAGGCGCATGACATCTTAGTCGAGATAATTAAGCTTGTCAAGGAAGCTGGAGGAAGTGCAGAAGCAATTGAATCTCCTGAAATAGAAGATGATGCAACTGAAGCTGAGGAGGTTAACAGTTAAAATGACAAGAGCAAAATCAATTCTGGCATTAACAGTTATTTTTATTTTTGCAATTATGATTGCTTACGGCTGCTCAAAGCAAACACCACCATCAACACCGACAACAACTCAGGGTGCAGAATCAAATCAGCCTCCTGCAACAACCACAACAACACAAGCAATGCAAGAGCAGATTCCAAACACACAAACACAGGCAATCCAGCAGGAAATAACAACTGATTCAGATACAAATTCAATCAGGGAAGGAGAAACAGACTCAGACCTTGACAATCTGAGCGGGTTCGCAGATACAATTTAATCTGTTGCTTTTTTTATTTTTTATTATTTAATTCCCAGTTGTATTCAAGTGCCAGTATCTCTCTTCAATACTCGGGTTCTCGCTTTCGCAATCCCTGCAAAGATAAGGATCATACACGCCTGATTTCATTATAGGCATTCCACAACTTGTGCATTTTCTCTTGAACATTTCTTTCATCTCCGATTAAACATACAATCTTATTGGCATTATCATACCAGCTTTAAGAACCATTCAAGCCTTAAGTCAGTTGACACATCCCTTGTCAGCCTCTCGCAACTTGTGCATAAATAAGGATCACAATATGAACCTCTCGAGATTCTATGCCCGCAGCTAATACACATCTTTCTCATGCTCACACCTCATTATGAAAATGAATATATCGTTTCAGGGAGGTTTCTCATTGCTATTAGGCATTGAAGGTTTTATCCTTCTAAGATTCTGCCTCCCCAAAACTTAATATTATATATGGCGAAAGAATTATATATACATATCTCATATACTATATATGTTATATATACAACAAAAAACTTTTATAGAGATTATAAGGATTGTATAATCTGAATGTGGATAAGGGGGACAATCACTTATGGAATATAGAAAAGTAATCAGCTTTGGCGGAAACTCTCATGTAATATCACTGCCAAAGAAATGGCTCGATGCAAACAGCCTGAAAAAAGGAGACTTGATTGCTCTCGAAGAAAACAGAGGCGAGATAATTCTATCATCAAGTACACATTCAGGAAAAAAAGAGCCAAAGTCAATTGAAATAAGTGCAGAGAACAAAAATGTCGATCTGCTTAAAGCAGAGATTGTAGCAGCTTACCTGAATAACTATGATACAATCGAAATTTTTTCTGATAACCTGAAGGCAAAGGTTCTCGAAATAAAATCAATAGTACGGAACCTCGCAGGCTTAGAGATAATGCTCCACACAACAAAGCGGATTGTTGCCAAGGATCTCCTGAATCCGTCAGAGGCATCAATAAAGTCAATTATCAGGAGAATGGATTATATTACAAGAGTCATGGTAGAGGATACAACAGAATGTATAGACGGGATTGACCATTATGAGGATATTAATCAGCGGGACATGGATGTGAACAGGCTGTATTTTCTTGTGATAAGAGTTACAAGAAACGCATACAAAAACCCGAGCATGATGAAGGAGTATAAAACAAATTCATGGGAGCTTTTGATGGAGAGAAACATTGCAACAAAAATTGAGAAGGTTGCTGACCATCAGAAAAGGATTGCCAGATACATAAAGGCGCTCAGGCTCAATACAATAACAAGAGATGAATTAAAGAAAATCCACATTGCAATTAAATCCAGCTATCTCAAGGCAATGGATGCTTATTATAAGAAAGACAAGACACTTGCTTTTGAGATGAATGTCCTTAACAAGGAAAGAATCCAGATGTGCAATGATTTCCTGATAAAGCACAGCGAGATTAGTCCTTTAGAGAGAAACCAATCCAAAATAGAGATAGATATCGAGAAGGATCCGAGATATTGGACAGACATTGCGAGAATAGTCGAGAATCTAAAGGCAATGAGCGCATCAATAAAGTATATTGCAAGGTCTGTTATTGATATTGACCAATCTGAATCATCATGATAAGATAATTTTTTATATCGGAGATAATCCTTGTTATTTTAAGATGCAATCATTTGAAAAGCTTGTTCCTGATACCTCTACTATTATTGAAGGAATTCTCTCTGAGAAAATACGCAATAAGGAATTTATCGTCAAGGAAATAATAATCCATGAAGCTGTCCTTGCAGAACTCGAGCATCAGGCAAATCAGGATAAGGCTGTCGGGTTTATCGGTCTTGATGAGATTAAGAGGCTTAAATCACTTGCTAATGCCAATGAGTTTGAGTTTAGGTTTGGCGGAAATCGTCCAAGAGCTTCAGAAATCAGGAATGCTTCTCTCGGTGAAATTGATTCTTTAATCAGGGAGCTTGCATGGGATGAGGATGCAACACTTATCACATCTGACAAGGTTCAGTTTAAGGTTGCAGAAAGCAAGGGAATGAAAGTGGTTTATATCAAGCCATTGCATGAAATTAAGAAGCTTAGAATCGAGAGTTTTTTCGACGATAGCACAATGAGCGTTCATCTCAAGGAAGGCATGCTGCCATTTGCAAAGCGTGGAATCCCAGGTTCTTGGGAGATGAAATCCCTGAGGAATTCTGTGATGAGGGAAGAGGAGATTCAGGATATTTCAAGGGAGATTATCGAGGAAGCTAAGATTAGGAAGGATAGTTTTATCGAGATTGAAAGGCCTGGAAGCACAATTGTCCAGCTTGGCTTGTATCGGATAGTTATCACAAAACCACCTTTTTCAGACGGCTGGGAAATAACTACTGTAAAGCCTGTAAGAAAACTTAGCTTGAATGATTACAAGTTAACAGAAAAATTAATGACAAGAATTGCTGAGCAGGCAGAGGGAATCCTCGTCGCTGGTTCTCCTGGAATGGGTAAGAGCACATTTGCACAGGCTCTTGCAGAGTATTATGCATCTAAAAATAAGATAGTAAAAACTATCGAAGCTCCACGTGATTTGGTTTTGCCTGATTCAATAACGCAATATGCAATTTCACATGCAGATGCACAGGAGATTCATGACATCCTATTATTGACAAGGCCTGATTATACTATTTTCGACGAGATGCGGAATACTGCTGACTTCCAGCTTTTTGCTGATATGCGATTAGCAGGTGTTGGGCTTGTTGGTGTTATTCATGCAACTAATCCTATTGATGCAATCCAGAGGTTTATAGGCAGGGTTGAGATGGGAGTTATCCCTCAGATTATTGATACAGTTGTTTTTATCAAGAACGGAGCAATTAACAAAGTTCTTGCATTAAAGATGACAGTCAAGGTGCCGTCTGGAATGGCTGAAGCTGATTTGGCAAGGCCGATTGTTGTTGTTACTGATTTTGAGACTAACAGGATTGAGTATGAGATTTACAGTTATGGCGAGCAGACTGTTGTGATTCCTGTTCAGGAGAATGATAAGAAAAAAGGTGTGCATAAGCTTGCTGCTGAATCTATCAGGAAAGAGTTTCTGGAATATGCTGAGGATGCTGAGATTGAGGTTGTTTCCGATAGCAAGTGCATTGTTTCTGTTCCTGAAGATGCAATATCGAGGATAATCGGCAGGGAAGGAAAGAATATTGACAAGATAGAGGAGAAGCTTGGGATGAGTATTGATATTCGTGCTATGAGCCAGAAAAAAGCAAAGGAGAAAAATTCTTCAAGAGACAAGGTCGTTGAGTTTACTATTGATGTGAAGAGCAAGAATATTATTTTTGATTTGGGCATAGAGCAGCAGAATAAGGATATTGACATTTATGCTGAGGATGATTTTGTGCTTACAGCCAAGTCTGGCTCAACAGGTATGATTAAGATTAAGCAGGATAATCCTATCGGAAAGATTCTGATGAAAGCTGTTAATGAAAGAAAGCAGATTAGGATGATGGGTTAATGTTTTCAACAATTGCTTTCTCTTCCTTCAAATACTCGTCCTGAGAAATCCTGCCAGTAAGATATTTCAGCTGAAGCTCTTTCAGGGGCGAATCAATTTTATCATAGTTAATAATCATGACAGCATTATCTATTACAAACCCATTTCCGGATGGGGAATCTTTATTAGGCTCTTCTGACTTTTCAGCATAAGCCTTTCCCCAGTTCATTGTAACAGCTCCGATAATAAGTGCAAATGCAATAAGGAGGATAGTTGCAATCAGAGGAGAAATCCCTTTTTTTGAATTTTTAAGTGCAGGCATTTTGAACCATGTTAATTTGTTTTCTTCATTATCCTCATTGCATTGAAAAACACAGCAACAAATACAAGCAGCATAGCAATCAAACTTAATCTGCTGGCAATATATGCTCTCGAGAATTCAAGCCCGATATTAAACCAGCCGCCGAGATAAAACAGGATATAGAACAGCGAACTTATCGTGAAGAATCCCAATGCAAGATAAATATACAGGAAGACATTAAGCGGTTTTGTAATCTTAAAGAATTTCAGGGACATAAAGCTGATGAACAGTGCCAGAACTAGTTCAATGACATGAATCGTAATTCCGATAGGCCTAAGAGAATCCACATCAACATTCTCTGCAAATGCAGGCGGCAAAATAGCAAGTAACAAACATACTAATACAATTACCCCTTTTTTTACTTTCATTCTGACTCTTTTTTGATATTATATTTCAGATACAAAACTTATCCCAAACTTTTGAAGGTGCTTAACGATTTTAGGATTAAGCTTTTCCAATATAAGCTCACCGAGAATATTCGGTCCCAATATCTCAAGCAGTGTGTTAAACATTTTTCCTATGCTTCTTATATCAACAGAGTTTATTTTTGTGCTTACTGTTGCTCCTTTTGGAGTAAAAATAATCTCCTTTAGGAAAGGGTATTTTTGGACTTGCTGCTTTTTTATCTGCTCGAGAGCAATCACGCTATAATTCACAGACGTATTTTTTGCAAGCACATTCATCAGACTATTAAAAAACTCAACAGTAATTATTTGGTTGCTTGGTTCAGCTGATTTCTTGGATGCCATTCTGCCCTAAATATTTATTTCAGGATACGCTCTATCCTGCTCTTGAGATCCTGTGGATCAAACGGCTTTTCAATATAATCCATTGATGCAAGCCTGCCCATGCTCTTGCTGATAGGATCTGTCTTTGCTGTAAGAAAAACAATCGGGATGTTCTCAGTCTCTTTCTTTGACTTAATTTTTGCGCACAAGTCCCAGCCATCCATTCCAGGCATCATTATATCGAGGAGAATTAAATTGGGTTTCTGTTTCTCGAGAATCTCAAGGCATTTTTTTCCGCCGTCAGCAGTTATTACATCATAATCTGTAATGGCTTCCAGATTTTCCTTGACACTATAAACAAGGTCAGGATTATCATCCACAACCATTACTATTCTTTTAGCTTTGCCTGAAGATTTTTTAGTTGGTTTTGACGATGCTTTTTTAGCAGCCATTTTTTTACCTCTTTACTGTTTTATTGGTATCTGGAAAATTATCGAGGAGCCTTTTCCCTTTCCATTGCTCTCAGCCCAGATTTTGCCGTTATGCTTCTCAATAATCCGCTTGCAGATGCTCAATCCCAAGCCAACGCCTTCCCCGTGCCTTGAATCATCTGCCCTGAAAAATTCTGTGAACAGCTTTTCTATTGTCTGCTGAGTCATTCCTATCCCAGTATCAGCAACACGCACATTTATATAATTATCTATTTTTCTGACGATAATTGAGATTGTTCCTTTTTCAGGCGTAAACTTGACTGCATTTGAAATTAAATTCTGGATTACCTCTATTATCTTGAATTTGTCCAACTCAACATCAGGCAGTTTTCTGGAATAGTCTTTTTTAATTGAGATATTATGATTTTTAATTACGTTCTCTTGGGTTAATAGAATCTCATCAAGAATTTCTGTTATGCTTATCTTCTCGAATGTTATCTCCTTAAGATTTGATTCTGTTTTAATCAGGGTTATCAGCTCATCAACAATTCTCTTGATATAAAAGGCATTCTTCTGGATAATCTCAAGGTTATGTGCTGCATGTTCATCTTTTAGATGCTGCCTAAGTAATGGCAATAATGTTATTACAGGAGTAAGCGGCGTCCTTAAATCATGGGCAGCCTGATTTATGAATTCAGTCTTTAATGTTAACATTCTGGATATTTCGTTATTTGCCCCTTCAAGCTCTATGTTTTTATTCTCCAGCTCTGACTTAAATTCCGTCAGGTCAATTGTCTTCCTGATAAGTTCAGTGTTTCTTCTGTTTATCTCATCATTAAGAATTTCCTGCTCGTAAAACTGGTCTTCAAGGCTTTCTTTTGTTTCCTCGAGGTCTATTGTCCTTCTGATAAGTTTTGTATTCTGAAGATTAACTTCCTTATTCAAATCAGAAAGCTGAGCATATTTCTCCTCGAGCTGCTCATTGCTCATTAGAACTGTTTTTTCAAGTAAGTCAAGATCTGTTATGTTCCCGCGGCGGGTTTTATCGTCCTTATTATCATTATTATACTTCTTATTTCTCATTTTTATTGCTCAAGGATTTTTCTCTCCGCTTGCATATATCATTGAAGTCTGGGTGTGCCATCTTGATTCTGCCAAAGGAGGAATTCTTTTATCTATAGGACCTATCTCTCCGTAAGTATAGAATCCAATAATCGGAACGTCATTTCCAAAGACGGATTTTACAGCATTAATCTCTTCATTGGTTCTTCTTCCAAGGACTATTTTTCTGGCTATGCTGTTGAACATAAAGACCAGCATTGGCTTGGATTCATTGAGAATCTTTTTTGCCTGAAGAGCTGCTTGTTTTGTATTCTCGATTATTGTGTTCCTTGATGAATATGTTAAAGTTACGTCGGTATTTTCAGGAATCGGCTCGCTGAATGTAATGCTTCCTTTTTGCTTGTCAACGCTAATCGGAGCAATCAGCTGTATGCTTCCGTATTTTTCCGGGCTGTCAATGTCTTGTGATATGCCTATTGGATATTGATGC
>CAZXRI010000026.1:0-7605 GCA_964642765.1 uncultured Methanosarcinales archaeon
TTGGCAGAAATTATTTATTATAGAAAAATGCCAATCTGATTTGCTGAAAATCCTAAGGATTTTCTTCAGCAGACCAATTAGCATTGTCGTGCTGCGTGTCAGCATGCAAAGAGGATGACGAGCAGAACCACTTATCAAATCGTTTAATCAATTACTGGTGTTGAACTCTGAAGAGAAAACTCGTTGCATTCTTTGATGGTGTGTGAATCTGCAAAAAGGTGGTCGAACTTCTCTATTCTCTCTAACACTTTATACACAAACATCAAGTTTCAGATAAATGTTCTCTCCTGCAATATTTGGTATCTGGTATGTTTTTGAGCGTTTGCTTGCAGGGCATTGAGCAGGAATATCCTTTTCTGTGGAATTAAAGTTGAATGACTTGCTTGTACCTGATAGATCATTCCACGTCAATAAATTCCCTTCGAAATCATCCTGATTTGTTGAGATAGAGAAATAATAGCTCATGCCTTCCTTCTCTTTCAGATGGGTTTTGAGGATGTTAAATAAATTATCCTCAGCATAGGTGCATGTTTTTGGCTTTCCATCATCACAATTACTTCCTCCGCTTGAAATTTTGCTTGCACAATCCTGAATAATATCCTTAAATGACAATCCTTTACAATCAGCAGAATTCGTCCTCAAGACAACATCAATGACATCATAGGCGAATTTCGACGAGATATATTCTTTCTGTGGTGCAGATGGCTTTTCAAATACCTTTATTCCGATATAGAAAGCAAGAGCTAAGATTATTATCACGAATAGGATAGCGATTCCGATTATGTCTGAGCCCATTCCCTTTCTTGAATTTTTTGTGCGATTCATTTTGTTCTCAGGTATACATCTCTATCGAGAGATAACCATAATTGCATGTTCCCTTGCCGAGCTCAAAGCATGAGCTGGTTGCAACTGAAGGGTCATAGATTAAGATTGGCGTGGATATTCTATGGGTGAATTTTGTGTTTTCTGGCTTATTATCATATATCACTAATTCAGGAGGAGGAGGAGGAGGAAGAGGAGAAGGATCGACTTGCTGTAGAGTAATTTTACTAAATCCAAAAATAGTATGGTAATATTGGATATTGTTAGTTATAATATCTGATGTTTTCAGTTTTTCTGCCTTAATCAAATTAACACAATTCGCAGTAACCACATTATTCCTTGTGCAAGCCAATTCAGGCATGCCAGAAACAAGCTGTGCAATCTCAACAGCACTCTGCTCAAGCTTTGCTAATTTCTCGACCTTTGCTGAGCCTGCGTTTATCTTGAAGAAAATCCCGAATACAATCAAGCCGCCGATTATGACTATCATTATCACGATAATCTGCTCCATTGTTTCAAGTTGGGCTTTTTTATCAATATTCTTTTTTTTGTTCATCTTATATTAGCAAAATTTAAATTTCCCTGAGGAATTATGTTATGATTATGAAAGTTTTGTTTATATGCAACCAAAACCAGAATAGAAGCAAAACAGCAGAGAAGATTTTTGAAGATAGATTCAAGACTAAATCTGCAGGGCTTTATAATTCTAAGCCACTCACTGAAAAACAGCTTTCTTGGGCAGATGTTGTTGTTGTCATGGAAGATTCCCATAGAGTAGAGATTGCTAAGAGATTTCCTCGAGAATACCTGCAAAAACAGATAATCTCTCTGAACATTCCGGATGTATATCATTTTAACCAGCCTGAATTAATTTCTGCTCTCAAATCCAGATTCAAGGAGATTGATGCATTACATTAACCATTCCTCCACTTGCTTAAGTGCATCATTTTTTGAGTCTAATATTTTTGTTTCTGCAACAGACATTTCTGGAAGCCTCCTTGTTACTTTATACTTCTTGCCTATGTGATTTTCTATTTCAATTATAGAAACCTCCCATTTCTTTGTTGGATGTTTTTTAATTTCTTCCATTTTAATAAATCAAAATACACGACTTCTGCTCTGCTTCAGAGTTTTTTGTTTGGAGAGAGGAGATTTGACCTTTTAATGCGGACGTGTCAGCTTCAGCTATAGCAGTTTTTAGATTACTAGCCAATGTAGATATAGAATCTATGTCAGTTTTAGCGCCGGTATGAATTGTTTGACAGTTTGTTGTATCTTCGGTTTCTAATTTAGTCTCAACAGCATTATAGAACTTCGCCTCATTCTCCAGCAATCCAAACGCTTTCTGCATGACACATTCATAAGTTTCCTTGTCTTCTGTGAATATTGCTCCTAAAAGAGATGCATCGTCGAGATAATAGCTCGTAACTGGAGTTCCCCATCCAGTTGCTGTGTTTTTATAGAACCTAATCTCTTTATCGCTAACGATTTCTAGTTTTGTTATATCAGAATCTTTTGTATTTGGAAGAGAAGGTGGAAGAGAAGTATCAGTACCAAAATAAACAATCCTCACCTTATAATTATTTAAATCTTCGATTGTTGAAGGATTATCGAATATTTTATAATCACCAGTATCCTTTAACGAATCAGGAATTATGTTTTTTATTCTATCCTTTGCTAATTCACCATTAATCTTTAATCCTTTATCTACAAATACATACCTCACCTCAGGATGTGTCAGGTAAATAAAATTCGTTACTTTAAACGGAGCTTCCCATGGCAATGTCATTGCAAGATATTTGCTTCCCTTTAATCTGTCAGGAGAGAATACTATTATATTCCCAAATGCCTTGCTGTTTTTCCCGATAGAATATTTATCGCAGGTTACTTTCATCTCAGCTTTTGGCAGCTCTCCAGGATGAAATGCGTTCTTGCTGATAGAAAGGCTTGTAAGCTGGCTGTTGAATCCTGTTAGTGTAAGACCTGAAATCTTTGTATCGGAAACCTGTTTCTGCTGTCCTGCAATTTTTGTGAATATCAGGATAAAAACTGCTCCTGCTATAAGGATAAAAATCCAAGTAATCTGAGCCTCTGTAAACCCCTTTTTTTTCATCTGTGATTTCTTTAGGACGAGATTATTTAAACTTTGCTTAAAGAACCGCAATGCTAATTGGTTTGCCAATTGCACCTCGCTCATTTCATTCGGAGGAATCGGTTCACTCTTTAAGGAGATGTCAGCAAGCTGACAGCTTCTCCTCGTATAAATCAGACTGGCAGAATTATTTTATTATAAAATTGATGCCTGTCTGATTTGCTGAAAATCCAACGAGGATTTTCTTCAACTCGGAGAGGAGCTCGCTTGAAGCTCGACCCCAATAATTCATTAGGCTTCTCGATAATTGATTCTGCCAGACATCAGTTTTGCAGCTATTCTGGCACGTCGGGCTTTATGCCCGACCAAAGTGCGAGCTGATTTTGCAGCTCTGCCAGTTAGATTTATAAATAAATATAATTAACAGCTTTCTATGGATGATAAACTTGCAGGTGTAAGGTTCAGGGCGATTATAGAGGTTCTTGGAAAGCCAAAAGAGCACATAGAATTAACTCTCAATGGATATGTTGGAAAGATTAAAGAAGACTCAGAATACATTATTGTCAAGGAAACACTCTCGGAAGCTGTTCAGCAGGGAGCATTGTGGAGTATTTATGCAGAGGTTGATGTTGTGGCACGGGACATAACAAAACTGATTGCATTCTGCTTCGAGTATATGCCTTCTTCCGTCGAAATAATCAAGCCAGAGCAGTTTAATTTTGAGCACCATATAGTTTCAGGATTCCTTAATGACCTGCAATTAAGACTGCATAATGTTGACATGATGGTCAAGAAGCTGAGAACAGAGAACGATATGCTGAGAAGGAATCTTAGGTCATCATTTGAAAATATAATTACTGTCTTGCTGAAGATGAACCCTCTCAGCATAGACGAGCTTTCCATTTACACTGGGATTAATAAGGAGGAGCTTCAAGGATTGCTTCAAGGAATGCAGGTAGAGAATAAGATAAAGGTCGAGGACAATACATATAAGCTTGCTAAAAATGGATGAGCTGATTAAAAAGATTGAGGCATTGCTTTTTTCTTCAGGCAGAAAGATGACTACAGAAGAGCTTTGCAGATTGTGCAGGGAAAGTCCTCCTAATATAATTGCCGCATTGGCAGAACTGAAAAAACAGTATGCTCAGGGTGATTCCAGCCTTGTCTTATTTGAAGAGGCAGATGGATGGAAAATTTCAGTTAGAGAGCAGTTTATGAATCTTGTCCAGAATGTTGTTACAGAGACGGAACTTCCAAGGGGACTTACAGAAACGCTTGCTGTTATTGCTTTCAAATATCCTGTAACACAGTCGGAGATTGTCAAGATTCGCTCTAACAAAGCTTATGACCATTTAGACGAACTTGAAACAGCCGGATATATCACAAGGTCAAAGCAAGGAAGGACAAAGAAAATAACTCTTACGCAGAAATTCTTTGATTATTTTGAGTTGCCTCCTGATGAGTTAAAGAAGCATTTCAGCAAGTTTGAGGATATAGCCAAAGAGATAGAGAAGAAAGAAAAGGAAATTCTGGAGAGCAAGGATAAAAAAGAAACAGCAGATGAAGTTAACCAGACCGCTCTATCTGATAATCCATCTCAATCAAACGATAAAAATGAAGCCTGACATCAGCATATTTTTTCCAGCTTTTAACGAGGAGGAGAATATTAGACCACTTCTTGAGAAAGCTACGTCTGTCATGAATAAGTTTGCCAATAATTATGAGATTATTATTGTTGTATTCGAAGCATCTACGGATAATACTATCAATATTGTAAATGAAATAATTGCAAAGGATAATCATGTCAGGCTTGTTATTCAGCCGAAAGAGATGAAAGGTATTGGCTATGCAATAAGGCAGGGATTTGATTCTGCAAAATACGAGCATATATTTTATACAGATGCTGATAACCAGTTTGAGCTTGAGGAGATAGACAGATTTGTTCCTTATATCGGAGATTATGATGTAATTGCAGGATATAGGAAGAAGAGGAATGATCCTTTCTTGAGAATTCTTACTGCTATCGTATATAACATTATCGTGAAAATACTTTTTGGGATTAAAGAGAGAGATGTTGATTGTGCTTTCAGGTATGTTAATAAGCGGGTTTTTGAGGAGGTTAATCTTATTTGCAAATACGGCATGGGAACATCTGAGCTGCTGGCAAAGGCACGGAAGTATGGCTATAAGATAAAGGAGATTCCTGTTACGCATTATCCTAGAAAACTGGGGCAATCTAAGTTTGAAGGCAAGAGAGCTAATCTCCCGAGGGTAGGTGTTGTTATGTCATTGGTTAAAGAATTAAACTTATTGTGGAGAGATATGCATAGAAAATAATTGAAGAAAATTAAAAAAAACCAAAATACTTAATTCTCTTTCTTGACTCTTAACTGCTTATCAATTGTTTCCCTGTATTTATAGTCGAGAATTAAGCTAAGCTGGTCTAGCTTTAGATCATCTTTATTTAATGCATTCTTTAGCTTGCAGTTGATTGTTGCCTTGCCTGTTGTTGTGTCAAGCCTTACAATGTTTGTGCTTCCTCCTGACGTTGCCTTGCATTCCCACATATCAGGCGTTGTTGAGACAACTGTAAATGAAAGCTGGTTGTAACGATAGTCAAAATCCCTGTCTGATGTTGTAACCCTTCCGCTTCCGACATTCTGGATTTCAAATTCAACAGCAACTTTTCCAATGCCTGCACTGCTCTCGATAGCACTCTTTGCCTGAATAGGAGCTGCTGAGCTGAATACCTGCTTTGATTCTGATACCTGACATAGGCTTTCATCTTTTAAGTCATACTTCAAGCATATCCTAGGTGCGGTTACTCTTGTCTGATAAAGGTAATCAATCTTTGCAAGGAAAGACAAATCAATGACATTTCCGACGAGATTTCCTTTGTATTTGAAAGTTCCGAATGTAACCTGCTCTTGACTGCCCAGCTTATTGAATTCAGAAATTCCTTCAAGCATTTCCTTGTTCTTTATTGTGTCAGGAATTTTAGGCTCAAAATTTGCTTCTGATAAGTCTATGCCGCTTAGCTTTATTGTAATCTTATCAATATCAACATCAGCTTCTCCGATATTTTTTACGTCAAGCTCAATAGGAAAGTCCTCACCTGCAAAAATCTCCTCGATATTGCTTGCCTCATTAAAAACTCCCATCTTCAGGAATTGGGTAACGACTCCTTTATCTCCACCCATATAAGGGCTTCCAACCTCTTCATTCTTTTTTGTATCTGTTGGCTGGCAGCCTGCAAAAATTACCATTAAACTTGCTAGAATTACTAAAATATATTTTTTCATTACAAACACCTCTTATTGTTTTGCTTAGTATTTTGATATTGAACAAATATGCTTACTTATATTTAAAACTTACCCAAGAGAAAGCTCTCTGAGAATGTCAATTTCTTTTCTTATTGATGACGAATAGCCATACCTGAGCCTTATGTTTAGTGGTGTTAGGAATACATTGTTGCCTTCTACCTGTGATTTGCTGAGAGAACATATTATGTATCCTTTATTGTTTACCAGCGTGATTTCACTGTCAGGTCTGCAGTTCAGGCTTTCTCCTCCTGATAATGATATCTCGTCTATCTTGACTTTGTTTAAGTCTTGGAATGAGTATCCCCTGTTCGGGTCCATCCTTACAAGACTATCGTCAATGACTATTCCCTTTCCAACATGCTGGACTTCTATCTTGAAGAGCAGGTCTTTGGATGTTACTTCCTGCTCGACTTTTGATACTACAATCGGAGCTCCTTGTCCTCCTGAGAAAGATACGCTGCCGTATTTCCCGATATCACAAACCTTTTCCCTTACAACACCTCTTCTCGGGTTTGAGTCTATGCAGATTGTTGGAGTTGCAGTTGTTACATACCTGTATGTTAATGCAACAACAATTGGCGTCCTGAATGAATCCCTTCCTGTCGGCAAATTAAAAACTCCGCCGTTAAGGATTATTGATGTTCTTCCTCCTTCGAGGTTTATCGGGCTTTTTCCTTCGAGCAACCTTTCATCTATGTCATCATCTTGATAAAGCTCAAGAATACTTGTGTCAAAGCCGCTTACCCAGATATTCGGATCCAATCTCTCACCAAAATCATCTATTTGCGGGAAAGATCCTTTGTTCTGAATCTCGATGAGAAAGTTAACATCATTCTCTCCTTCGTAAAGCTTATCTGGATTTCCCTGCCCAAAATTTATCACAAGGCCGTCTGTGCCTGTCCTGAAATTTACTTCCTTTGGCTGGCTTGTTTTTCCGCCTATTCCAGATTGGTTGCATCCTGCAAGAATTATTATTAGCACGAGCAATAATGCATATTTTATTTTCATCATTATCCCTCTTGGATAAGGTTTATATAAAGATTTCCTATTATTGCTATATATGGGAAATGAAAAGGCAGCTTTTGGTGCAGGATGTTTCTGGCATGTTGAAGAGGCATTCCGAAATATTCATGGAGTCATATCAACAGCAGTCGGATATATGGGAGGAAAAACAAGGAAACCCTCTTATGAGGATGTTTGCGCAGGCAACACATACCATGCTGAGGTTGTGCAAATAGAATACGATGAGAAAAAGGTTTCTTATGAAGAGCTTTTGGATGTTTTCTGGAGGATTCATAATCCTACAACGCCTAACAGGCAAGGATTGGATGTTGGAACACAATACAGGTCTGTGATTTTTTATTTTGA
>CAZXRI010000026.1:7615-7913 GCA_964642765.1 uncultured Methanosarcinales archaeon
AAGCAAAGAGAAACAGCAATTAAGTCGAAAGAATCTCTCGATAAATCAGGAAAATTCAGAAAGAAAATTGTTACTGAGATTGTTAAAGCCCCTGAGTTTTATCGTGCTGAGGAATATCATCAGAAATATTTGGAGAAGAAAGGGATTAAGAGATGCGGGATTTTTTAGGTTAAGCGAGTTTCTAAGTATCACATCGTAAAGAATATTTCTATATTTTTTTTTGAGATTTTAATCATTAAAAAATAAAATCCCCTACTCTATTTTTCACTCACTCGGCAGATTTATTCATTATTATTCT
>CAZXRI010000026.1:7923-10539 GCA_964642765.1 uncultured Methanosarcinales archaeon
GCCGACGAGAGAAAGGAAGTTTACCTCAGCAAAATCATTTGCTGGTCAGAAAAAGAACCTTTCCTGCTCGGCAGTGTACCTAAAGTAGTGGATTTTTTAAAAATATTGGATTAAGTGTAATCCCTCTGATAAAAATCAAGGAATGAACGAAAATTATTCTACAGCATAGAGATTAATCCTAAATAATCATCCTTGAACCTTATACCTTAGCAAAGCACCAATCCCTCCAAGTGAATCAAGGCTTTTTCCTGAAGAGTTTTCAGAGCTTACTATCTTTACAGTGCCTTTCATGCTCTCGACTGTTTTCATTATCCTCTGAATAAACCCGTATTTTCCGACGGAACGTGATTTTGTAAGCAAGCCTTCTGTAATAATCAGCGTATCAATTGCTCCAATTCCAGAGCAGTATTCAGTTTCCTTTAAGCCATAAACAGCAAGATTGTTCTTTGAGATTTCCTCGAGAAGCTTGTTCACGATTTCAATCTCTTCATTTAATCTTGCATCCTTCAAAGCACTTTTCAATTCAGGCCTTTTTAGGACTTCCTCGATAGCAGTTGGATCTGCTGCTGAGCATGTTGAGAGTGTTGTCCTTGCTTTCAGGGTTTCATCAAGCATTGCAAAAAGCTCTTCCTTCCAGAAAGCTGGGCTTGCAATAACAATTCTCGACTCTTTATACCTTTCTGCATATTCCTTTAGCAAGGAGATAATCTGCTCAAAGAAATTCCCTGATTTTTTTTCTGTTTTCTCAGCATACCTTTTTTTGCTTGCATCTCCCTTTATCTCTGAGAGGAGTTTGTGGCTGTATTTCTCGATGAGAACAAAAAATCCCTCATCCCTGTCAAAGATAAGGAGTATTATCCCTGGATAATTTGCTTTGCACGCATCATTGAGTTTATCAAGTTGATAGCCAAGCCATCTATCCTTGATTATTGTCAGGGTTGAATTCTCCTCTACGTTTATTGTATGGAAGCTGCCTTTTGGAATATCATCTGAGCCTTCTGTTATTTTTCCTGAAACCCTTAATGCCATTGAGCTTTTTGAAAAATCGATTTTCTCGACTGAAATGTTCAGTGTAACTGGCTTTTTGATAATGCTCTGCTTCCTTGCATCCTCTTCTCCGATTTTTATTTTCCTTAATGTTCTTGCCTTTACAATGTCTCCTGAATCAATCAGCGTGCTAATTAGGTAAATGTCATCTGCTGATTCAGGCTTTACTTTGATTGTTCCTGATTTGAGGTCAATGTGATTGAGTTTCATGTTCTCCTTCTTTGTATTCTGATTATTCTGATGGAAAAGATTTATATATAAAACTATTTAGTGAGATTGTTAAATGGTTGTTAAAAATAGGTGTTTATATGGCTAAGGCTCAAAGCGGAATGAGTGCAGCTGTTCTGGTTGCAATTATAGCGGGCTTGATTATAGCCTATGTCCTTTTCCTTCCTACTGACGACAGAAGAGAGCTTTTAGGTGATGATTCTAATGACGGTGGTGGAGGAACATCATCTGGAAAGACAAAAACCATAATCCTTTCGGAGAGCATTAACAAGATTATTGAACCGTCAAAATCAACTGACGAAAGGCTGCTTCCAAATATTTACCTTGTTGAATCCAAGAATGCTGTTGTTCTCGAGAAGATAAACCCATTCTCTGTCAGGAATGGAGTGTTTGACAAGAAGAATTATGTTCACAGGTTAAGCATAGACAATCCGATGAATGTTGATAATCTTCTTCTCTCGTTCAATTCACCGATAAGAAAAGGAATCCTTACAATAAAGCTTAACAACGAGATAATCTATGATTCAAAACCTGACAAAACAAACGTGATAGTTGAACTGAAAAAAAGCATTATCAGAGAGGCAAACACCATTGAATTCAGCGTTTCTTCAGTCGGATATGCTTTCTGGGATACAAATGAATATAGTTTTGAGGAAGCGAAAATAACAGCAAATGTCCTCGATAAGTCCAGATTGGACAGCAGAAATTCGCTTGAGCTGTCAGAAACTGAATTCAGGAACATTGACAGTGCATCTCTTAAATTTATTCCTTATTGCGGTAATGTTAAGAGTTTAGGAAAGCTTGATGTTCTTGTGAATGGCGATAAGGTTTATTCGTCTGTTCCTGTATGCGAAGATCCTGCTAATGTGCCAATCCTTGATTCACTCTCGGCAGGAAGAAATTCGATTGATTTCAGGACAGAGCAGGGAACTTACAGCATAGAGAATATCAGGGTATCATTTGGGACAAAGGATGTAAGGACGCTGACTTATTATTTTACACTTACAGATGAGCAGGTTGACAACATAATAAAAGGAAAGGCTAATCTTAATCTCTCGATAGAGTTTGTTGATGATGATAAGGACAAGAGAGCAGAGATAAGTGTTAATGGCTATCTTTATAGGATTGATCAGGATGAGCCGATTTATAGTGAGGTTATTACAAGAGCAATCACAGAGAACAGGAAGAGCAATTATATCGAGATAAAACCTAAGTCTTCTCTTAAATTGGTTGCATTAAAGGTTTTGTATTGGAAGTGAAATATTATTGTTAAAAATTAAAAAGATTCTATAAAACTAATAACTAACATTTTTAATTTGGCTCCTCAGAAAATCCTTTTCA
>CAZXRI010000027.1:0-2048 GCA_964642765.1 uncultured Methanosarcinales archaeon
GTATATAGCAGGCATTTTGTTTTCTTAAGTTTTCCGTCGGTATCAAGAGAAAGTGTATAAGAATTAATATCATAAAGCTTAATTCCCTTCTCATCTTCTGCAATACATTCAGAATTTAATGTGTGTAATGAATCCAAGATTTCTTTTCCTGTTTTGAGCTGTCCATTAATAAAAACACTTTCGGTTAATGCTAAACTCCCCTCCTGCTCAATCGGGTTTTGTGTGGCGAGGACAAAAAATGGCATATCTAATTTAAATGTTGAATTCCCGACTGTAACCTGCTTTTCCTGCATTGCCTCAAGCAGAGCTGACTGTGTCTTTGGAGTTGCCCTGTTTATCTCATCAGCAAGAACAATATTCGCAAACAAAGGGCCTGGCTGAAACCTGAATGACCTTTTGCCGTTGGCTTCCTCGATAATATAAGTTCCAGTAATATCAGATGGCATTAAATCAGGAGTGCTTTGTATCCTGCTGAACTTCAACTCCATAACCTGAGCAAGTGTTTTCGCGAGAAGCGTCTTGGCAAGCCCTGGATAACCCTCGAGAAGTGCATTGCTTCCAGAAAGGATACAAATAAGCATCTGCTCGAGAATCTCTTTCTGCCCAATTACAACTTTCTCAACTTCCTTGGACACAGCATCAAAAGTTTCTTTATATGATTTCATTTTTTCCACCTCATTTCATTCACCTTTATTTTTTATAAAATTGTTCCATATATTATCTGTTAACCGATACTACATTAAATATAAAATCTTCCAATTATATCACCCTGAATATTCTTAATAATAATAGTAAAAACATGATTATTCCAAATGTTAACAGGATATAAGACAACACTTTTTTTGTTTTCTTTTTCATATATTTCACCTCTTTGATAATACTTATCCGCTTATCTTCTTAAAATAATTCTTCACAAGCTCCTGCTGTTCTTTTGGTATGCTTTCCTCATAAGCTCCTGATTTCTCGACGTAAACCTCTGACGGGAACGATTCATAAAAAGTTTTCTGCTCTGCATCCCCTTCTTCCTTGACATTCACGTCAAAAGTTGACGGCTTAATCTTAATCTTAATCTGCTGGTCTCCAAGCTTGGCAACAGAATCCTCGCCGTAAATATCATCGCTTTTGTTAAGCTGCTCTGACAAGTCTCCTAAACGCATTGCAGCGCTCCTGTTGCCTAAAAATCCTGGAATATCATCTATGATGGGATTTAAAATCTTAATGTTTATGCCGAATATCGAGATAAGGATAATCATGAAACTGAGGAAAATGCTCCCAAAAATCCTGTAAGAGAACTTCTTTGAATTCAGGAAAGATGAAAGTCTTACATGATTTAATCTTGAAGACACATCCTTTTGCAGCTCCTCAACAATCGGATTTTCAACATCAATATTATCCCTCGCTGTCCTTAACATCTCATTCAGCTCAGAATATTTTGACTCAACAAGCCTTAGCTTGTCTGCACTAAACCTGAGATATATTTTTGCAATAAGAAAAACAGAAGCAGGAATAGCAGAATAAATCGGATGAAAATCAAAAAAGGTCAGCACAAGATAGAACAGCAGGAAAATCAAGACAGCCGATAGCATAGCCTCAAATAAGAAGATAGTATCAAGATTATAATTGATTTCCCTTAACAGCTTTTTGAACCCTTTCATTTTTATTTTGTATATCTATCTTCCTAGCAGCCTTGTCCCAAGGTTTGCAATTTGGCACATTGCGCGCTTATTTTTGAATCCTTGTCCTTAATATCTGCTTTTAATGTAACAATTTGAGAGCTTAATGTTGTTATCTTGCTGTTTGCTTCTTCGAGGTCGCTTTCTTTTGATGCTAATTCTTGCTTTGTAGCATCAAGCTGAGTGCTTTTCAATTTCAAGTCTGCCTTTGATTTGGAAAGTTCTGCCTCAAGAGATGCCTTGTCTTTTTCAAGAGTTTCTTTTTCTCCACGGACATCTGTATATTTATTGCTTAAGTCTGCTTCTCTTTCTGACTTCATCTTAAGCTGATAACTCGTGAGATTAAGCCTTTCTTTCTCTGCCTGTAGATTTTTG
>CAZXRI010000027.1:2058-10491 GCA_964642765.1 uncultured Methanosarcinales archaeon
CCGAGTTTTGTACGGTATTCAACAGATAAGTCCATGAATGTATTTTGATAATATGCAGTAAATGCTGCAAAAGCAATCAGCGTGCCTAAAATCAATATGAACAATCCGAAGTTTACATCCCTTATCATTTTAACGCCTCCTCATCCAGCCAGTCTTTTATTCTCGATAAACCTTCTTACGCCGATTTCAGTTAATAACAGGATAATCACGAATATCACAAAAAAGTATCTGTAATCAACCTCTGTAAACTTGATTCTCCTGGATGTTTTTTTAATGCTTGCGATTATGTCATCTACATTGTCAGGATTAAAAACCTCCCCTCCAGATGCCTTTACAACCTCGATAAATTCAGGGCTCATCCCTAACTCCTTATATTCAGTCGGATAATTAACTGCGTAAGTTGCTTCTAATATCTGGTTGAATCCTGCTGTTTGCGGTGTAAAGTCTGCCGAGTATGTTCCGACATTGGTCTTGACAAACACAAGCCCTTGTGATTTTGGCGGCTCTTTTGCAATAACCTGAACAGTTCCATCCTCTCCAAGTGAAGTGTCCATAATGCTTACATCAAACTCTTTTTTCCTCGACAAATCTCCGATAGCCCAATTGATTGTTTTTGTAAGGAGCTTTGAGTTTTCCTTGTTAAGAAGCTCACCTGCCCACTTTCCGCCATCATCTGTTGCGATTGTAACAATCCTTCCCAATCCAAATCTTGACACAACAATTATCGGGATGTTTTTATTGTTCACGACAATCGGCCTTGCAGATGGCTTTGGCACAACGTAATTATATCCATTAACGCTTGCATCAAGGCTTGTGTTAAATGTTATGAAATGAGTTGTATCGAGGATAATCAGTTTGTTGAAAAATTCAGCTTCCTTGCTCTTGCTCGGGTCTCCGAACAAAATTTTCAGCCTGTTTGATGCATCAGCAGGAAAGTAAATCCCATTGCCTGCAACAGATAAGGCATACATGAACTCATCATCCCTTCTTTCCCCGACACCGACAGAATATATCTTTACGCCGGCATTTCCAAGAGAAACAGCGAGGTCAAGAGACGAATCCTTTAACTTCTGGTTTGTTGTTTTTCCGTCTGAAATAAAGATGATATTCTTGCTTCCTGAAACATCCTTGAGAAGGTTTGCTGCTCCTTTCAATCCTCTGTCGAAGTTGGATTGGCTATCAAACTTGAGCTTTGATATTTTATCCTTGAGTGTATCATAATGCTCTTTTAATGGCTTTATCCTGCCGACTTCATAAGCAACATCATTGAACGCAACAACTCCGACATTATTATCCTTAGCAAGACTGTCAAGAACACTTATTGCAAGTGCCTTTTCAACATCAACATAATCCTCTGTTCCGTGTGAGATGTCAATCACAATCACAATGTTCACATCACTTTTTTCAGATTCCTCTCCAACGCCTGTTCTTACAGGAAGGAGTGTTTCTATGAGAGAAGACTTGTATCCACCTCTCTCGTAAGAATTCTGGCCGCCGACAACAACAAGCCCATTTCCGTCGGCAACATAAGATGTGAGAGCATCAACCTTTGGATTTAATTTTTGTGCAGGAATGTCATTCACAACAATCGCGAGATATTGGCTCAGGTCATTTGGAATTGCGGTGTTTGATTCAACAACATAAAACTTGCTCAATGCATCGAGAAGAGGTGAGTTTTTTTCAGTAACAAACAGGACTTTTGGTCGTGAGACGACTTTGACTGACTTGTAAAAGATATTGTTGTCTGCAAATGTATCGTCTGAAGCTGAAGCAGGAATTATTTTTGCTGTAAGCTTGTGATAGCCCTCTGGAAATTTCCTTTCTATTGTGAATGATGATGCACCCTTTGCCTGCTTTGATAAGACTATTTCATCGTCGGCAGTTGCCTCTATTGTATAAGATATTTCCTTTCCGACATTGTTAACATTCACAACAAAGCTTTCTTCTGAATCTGTAATTACCTGAAACGAGCCTTCTATTGTAACAGAAACATCACTGCTTATTGGCTTTATATCAACAGTATATATCGATGAATTTAATCCTGATGCAAACGAAATAACATCTCCGAGAAGCTTTCCTTTATTGCTCTGCCCGTCAGTAATAAGGAGAAGGTTGTCATCACCCTGCATGTTGTTCAGGATTGAATCACCTATTGGAGAAGATGTTCCCGATGCAATATGCTTCATCTCAACCTTGATTTTTTCATGAAACTTTGAATAAAGATTATCTGCAATTTCCTTGTCAAAAAGGCTGAATGATGATGAATTGTCAACTAATAGCAATACAGTTGGTTCGCTTGCAATCAGCTTTTCCTGAACCATAAACGGTGATGCGATAGCAATAAGCAATGATGTAAACAACAGGCTTCTTGTTATAAGGAGGAATATTCTTAGATTACGCCTCTGCTCCCTGTAAGAGTCCTGCTCTTTCTTTGACTTGAATTTTACAAAATCCTTTCGCATGAGAAATAGTATTATAAGGATGGCAGGGATTATCAGGAGCAGGACATAGCTGTATCGTGTGCATAGGTTGTTTATGCATATTATATTCTTGAGGTTTGGAATTACAAGAGCCATCATACATCCCCTCTTCTCTTGAGGTAAAATATCTCAAATGCAAGAAGCAGCGAAACAGCAATCATGAGGAACAGGCTGAGATAAAGCTCCTTTTCTTTTTTATCAACTGTTACAAGGAATTTCGAGTTTTCCTTTTCAAAGTCCTTTCCTGAAGAAACATCGGATTCTTTTTCATCGAGGAGGTTTGCGGCATATTTCCTGCTGTTGAATTCATATATGCCAATATCGTCTATCACAATGGCATCTGTTGTTATGCTTCCTGACGGTGTTTTTACAGCCTGCTCTGTTATCTGGATTATTTTACCTGTCCTTATGTTGAAGTCGTTTATATCTTCTGATTTTACAAGAAAGTTTATCAGCGAGTTCCAGAATATCGGGAATGTCGGCAGTGTCTTGAAATCGCTTGAATCATCAAATAAGCCATAATAAAATACCTTTCCGTTGTCTTTTTCCCTGAGCACAAATATCGGGCTTCCGTCGGCAGATGCAATTACTGCTGTGTCAGGAACCTGCTCTGCCTTGAAATATTTGGATGTTCTTGCAAAGCATTTTTCCTTGTCGAATTGTTTTGTGAATTGGTTTATGACGCTTGCGCATACAGTTGAAGGCGTCTCAATTACCTTGTCAAATTTCACAAGTGGAATGTCTGCAAAGTCAATGCTTTGCATATTATCCTGTGCAGCAACTATAACATTGCCTCCTGATTTTGCATAAGCAGATAAGTCATAGAAAGTCCCGGGAACATATTGGAATTGAGATAGGATAACAATATCATAGCTGCTTAATCCTGTCCTGTCAGGCGTGAAGTATTTTTTCTCTATTTCAACATCTTCCGAGGAGGTAAGCGCATCTTCTATGCTGCTTTTCTTTACATCTGTAACAAGCAGGGTTTTGATTTTCTTTCTGTAAGGGACGCTTAAATAAATGACATTGTCAGCATCAAAATCATCCTCTTTGTCAATCTCAAGTTTTGTTATTCCTTGAGGAGTTGAAAATACAAATGCCTCAACAGACCTCGGAAGGATTGTCATTTCATCAGATGTCGAGATGACTTTTCCGTCCTGAATTACCTTGATTCTGGTTTTCTCTTCCTTTGTGTTGAAGTTTTTTATAAACACCTGTGCATTGTTCTTGTCGAGTTTCAGGCTTGTGAATCCAATGTTTCTCGCTGAGTTCGATATCGAGACAAACACAACATCTATTTTGCTTGCTGTCAGGACACGTTTTGTTGCGAAAATATCAGGACCATTGCTGTTTGCAAAATCACTGAGGACAATTACCTTTCCAGCCCTGCCTTTGAGGATTTCCTTTGCTTGCAGCATTGCATCTCCTAAGTTTGAGCCTGTTGATTTTGCAGTCAGCTTTGCGAGAATAGTCTGGGCATTATCAGCATTTTCATCTTCTAAAAGAACTATCGGGAAATCTTCCGCAAGGATTATTGATACTTTTCCTGATAGATAGCTCTTTGCCTCTTTTTTTGCTTTTTCAAATCTTGATATTAAGCCGTCCCTTGTCTGCATTGATGCGCTTCCGTCGATAATTATGACTGTGTTTTCCATTGCTGAATCGTATTTTATTTTTGTGAACGGCTCTGCAACTGCAATTCCCAAGCCGATAAGGGAGAGAAGCTGGATAAAAAATAAAAGGTTGTGGATGAATTTTCTGAAGAACGAGAATCTTTTGGAGACCTTTTTATCTTTGACAAGAAACATCAGCGACGGGATTATCTTTTCGATAGGTTTTGGCTTTCTCAGATAAAGGAGGATAAATGGGATTATAGAGAGCAACGCCAGTAACCCAAGCTGATTAGCAAACTGCATGTTTGGAACCTCTTTTGTGCAAAATGACTATCTACTTAAGATAAGGAAGTATATATAAATCTAACTGGCAGAATTATTATATTCTATTATATTATGTTTATGTTATTTAATGCAAAACTTACAAAACCGCCATAAATAAATATAAGAAGGAAGATAAGCAGTCAAAAGAGCAATTAAAAAATGAACCCAATAATAATCTCCCTCGGCGGCTCAGTAATCATGCAGGAAAAGCCTGACATTGAATTTCTCATATCGTTCAAAGAATTAATACTGAATCTCACAAAAAAAGATTTCCAGTTTGTTATATTCTGCGGCGGCGGAAAAATAGCAAGGGATTATCAGGATTATGCAAGGCAGTTTCAGGATGTTTCTCAGGAAAGTTTAGACTGGATTGGGATATATGCAACAAGATTAAACGCATGCCTGCTCAAAACCATGTTTGATGGCAATGCCGACGAGGAAATCATAACAGATCCAACCAAAAAGATAAAATTCAGGGCAAACATAAAGATTGCTTCTGGCTGGAAACCCGGATGGAGCACTGACTATGATGCTGTTCTAGTCGGAAAACAGCTAAAGGCAAAATTAGTTATAAACATCACAAATGTTGATTATGTTTATGATAAGGATCCTAAAAAAAATCCTGATGCAAAGCCAATAAAAGAAATCACATGGAAAGGCTTGAGAAAAATGTTTCCTTCTGATTGGCAACCTGGATTAAACTCGCCGTTTGACCCTGTTGCATCAAGGGAAGCTGAGAAATTCGGAATATCTGTTTATATCGTCGGTAAAGATATCACTAACCTGAAAAGGCTGATTTCAGGAGAGAAATTTGCAGGGACAATTATAAGATAAATTAAATTGAAGAAAATCCGTGATTATCTCCTGAACTTTCCTGCTGTTCTTGCTGCCTTTTCTTTCAGCCTTTTCTTTCAGCTTTTCCTGAAGCTTTTTAATCCTCTTCTTAAGCAGCTTTCCCTCGCTGGCAGAAACAATCCCTATTTCTTTCAGCAGCTTTGCCTTTTCCTTCAGAACAAGCTTTACTATCCTCTTTTTCTCCTTGGATACAGTTTTCTTCACCTTACTCACAACATCCTCAGCATCTGACTTGCTGATATACTTATTCTTTACAAATCCCCTCAGGGAAGATTTCACATTTTCTATAATCTCTTTCATCTTATCACCTCATTTTTTGCTTATCAGTTATATCTCTCAATATAAACCAAATTTTAAAAATTCAGTATGGCTTATTATCTTTATTCCTCTAAACTCTTTTTGTGTCAAAAGGTGATTTATCATATGTTACAATATAATCTACTCTGCCCTCTACAGCAGCGTCAATTACTTTATTATCGTCATCATCTTCAATCACATTAAAATGTTCCGATGGAAATACAATAACAGAAATGCTTGCAATTTTTTCTATGCTCCTTGAAATTGAGAAAATTGTTTTATTTGTTTTATCAAGTATCTCTTCACGGAAACATATCTCCTTAAACTCCTCAATTATTTCATTAGAGGTTACATTGATTACTTCTTTATTATTTACTGCTTCCAAAATTTTAAACGACTCTCCTGTCCAGAATGTTCCTGAAACAAGTACATTTGTATCAAGAGTTACTTTAATCATTTCTTTATTCTTATCTTATGGATAAGTGCATTTACTTCGCTTTCTTCAATCTTTTTCTTGCTCTCTCTTAATGGCTTTGTTATTTCTGCAAATGATTCTACTGAAACTTTTTTTATTAGTAGATTATCCTCGGAGAGTAGAAAGATTATTTTGTTTCCTTCTTCCAAGCCCATCTGGTCTCGGATTTCACTTGGTATTGATATTTGTCCTCTTGAGCTTATTTTCCCTATTTCAATTATTTCTGGCATTTTAACCTCTGCTATCTATTTCTTAATAGTAAGAGATATCTTGTATTTATATTTTGCTTCTTTTTAATAAAGTAAGAGGTTATGCTCTTCTTTACACCTTTCTCTCATCTTCTCAAAAGTGCCTTTTCTCTTACTATCGATATGAACAGGAAAAAGCCCATCAACAATGCAAGCCCAAAACAGATTACAGATATAATTGGAAGCCCGTACATCCATGGCTCTCCATACTGAATTATTAATGCACCTGTAACAAGCAATGCAGAAATAAGAATTCCATACGCAAGCCGATTGCTCGATCTGTCTATCTCAAGGGAAAGCTTATTCAGTTCTGTATCGTCTAAATTTACCTTGAAATTTCCACGCTGAAGAACATCAATAGTCCTGTCAATCCTTTCAGGAAGCCTTGTCACAAAATTCCTGAACCTCTGGAATGAATCAGCAATATCGCCGACAACATTAATCGGGCTGATATTCTCCTTAAGGTATTTCTCGATAAACGGCTTTGCCTCGTCTATAAACTTGAATTTAGGGTCATACTCCAATGCAATGCCTTCAAGCGTTACAATTGTCTTGCCAAAAAGAACAAACTCCTTCGGAACCCTCATCCCGCTTTCCAATGCAATCTTCAAAATCTCCTCGAGAACAAGGCTGACTTTCATCTCCTCAACGCTTTCTCCTGGGCGCATCTCAAGCAAAATCCTTGCAATTTCCCTCTTGAACCTCTCGACATCAAGCTCTTTGCTGAACTTGCATATTTCAAGCAAGCCTTCAACAACCTTGTCAGCATCATTGCCAATGACTCCTGTAAATATTTTCACAGAGCTTTTCCTCAGATTCTTGTCAAAATACCCGACAATGCCGAAATCAACAAAACAGATTTTATTGTCTTTCAGAATCAGAATATTTCCGGGATGCGGGTCAGCATGGAAAAAGCCATGCACAAAAACCTGCGTCAAAACAGCATCAAAGCCATTGTGAATAACCTTGCTGGCATCAAGCCACTTGCCTTTTATCTTATCAATCTGGTGTATCTCAACACCGTCGAGAAACTCCATTGTTATGACAGAATGTGCAGTGTATTGCATATATATCTTTGGAATCCTGACAGTTTCGCTGTCCTTGAAATTCCGAGCAAAAATCTGTGCATTCCTTGCCTCTGAAACAAAATCAAGCTCATTCTTTGTCCAGTCAGCAAACTCCTCAACAACATCAACAGGATGATATTTCCTCAGCTTCCTGAAATGCTTCTCGATATATTTGGCAAAAAAGAACATTATCTCAATATCTGTCTGCATTATTTCCCTGATTTTTGGGCGCTGGACTTTTACAGCAACGCTTTCTCCTGATTTGAGTTTTGCCTTATGCACTTGGCTTATTGATGCAGAAGCAATTGGCTTCTCGTCGAATTTATCAAATATCTCTTCCATTGGCTTGCCAAGCTCTTTCTCAATTATTTTCTTGACTTGTTTGAATGGAAAAGCAGGTACATCATCCTGAAGTTTTTCAAGCTCAACAAGATATTCCTTCGGAACCAAATCAGGCCTGACACTCAGCAATTGACCAAACTTCACAAACGTCGGTCCAAGCTTTTCAAACGCCTTCCTTAATCTCTCCTCGGGCTTTAGCCTTTTTGACTTAGAATCATTTTTAGGATGGAATAATCTGCTTGTAATATTATCAAAGAAAAACCCGAGTCTTTCCTCCATGAACACAAGAACTATCTGGTTAAATCTACCTAAGTCTCGAACCTCTTTTTTCAGATTAAACATTAAGTAAAAACTCTGGTGTAGATATTTATTAATGTTTTGGAATGACAGTTTCAGCAATAAACTATTTATATGAGTTATGGCATTATCCTCACAGGATAAAAAAGAGGTGCATAATATGAAAGCAAAGAAACGTCTTTCTCATCAGGAAGAATTTGAGATTATGAAATTAGTTCTTGACAAATTTTTATGGCTTGGGTTTGGAATAATGGCATGGGGGCTTTTCAGTTTGTTTCAGGGAGCAACAATCATGCAGGGATTCATGTGGATTGTCGTCGGAGCAATTGTCCTGATACTATTCATGATAATAATTGTAAGGGAGTTTGAGATAATCTCTTAGCAGCGATAAGTCGCTGCATCCCTTGGTCGGGCATAAAGCCCGACGTGCTCGTC
>CAZXRI010000028.1:0-10427 GCA_964642765.1 uncultured Methanosarcinales archaeon
CTTAAATCCTGCTTTCCTGTATAATGCATCCATTATTACTGCATGTATAATCTCTCCCCTTGGGATAATATTTGCAAGATATTTATCCGTTCTTTCGTCTATATTCTTTATTGCTTCCTCAAGTTCCCTAAACGGCTCATCAAGAATGCTTATGTCAAGTATGCTGTTTGATGAAATTATTATGTCCTCATATCTTTCCCTTACCTTTCTAAAATCTTCTTCGACTGCTGACCAGTTTCTTTCTTCATAATATCTTTGTCCGATATCAAGAAGAAGCACGGTAACCTTAATATCCAAATCTGACCTTGAGCCAGGAGCAGAATATACATAAATTCTTGCATTGGGATCTTTAAGTTTGGCATTGCCATTATAATCTCCATCCATTACTATAGATTTCATTATATAATCTATTGTCTCCCAGTCTTTGTTTGAAGTGCCTCCAAATTTTCTAACCTTAATTTTACCAATAGAATCACGCAGTTCAACTAAATCAGGATGGTCATTAATATCAAATACATGTCTTGCAAGAAAGCCCTCTAATGTGCCATTAGCCATAATAAGGGATAGAATGTTTATCAGCTTAAATAGATTACTACTTATTAGGGGTATGTGTTATCCTGAGAATATTTTCCTTATTTCCTCGGGCTTTAACAATGGCCAGTCGTGGCTTCCATCAATTCTGATTAACTGAGCATTGGAATATCTTTTTTTGTAATCTTCGGAAAACTTTATCGGAAAAACCTCGTCATGTATCGCCCAGAGAATTTTTACATGACATTTGATTCTTTTCATTTCAGGAGAGAAATCCTTCTTAAAATTCCTGTTAAATATCTCCCAGAATTGCCTGTTTGAAATATTTTTCAGGAGATATTTCATGCCGTCAAGCGTGAGAGATGTTCCTTTAATCGGATGCTGCATGATATTTGAGAATGTTTTTACAATGCCGAGATTGAACAGCAAATGAATCCTTGAATTGTAATATTTTATGCCCAGCGGCTCAATCAGGATTAATTCTCTCGCAGGAAATTTTGCAGCATAACATATTCCAAGCAGCGTGCTCATTGAATGGCAGCATATTGTCAGAGATTTTATTTTGTTGGCTTGAATAAAAGCATGAAGCATTGCAACATAATCATCAAGCGAAGAAAGCTCTTTTGTGATTGGTGATTTTCCATGCCCGGGCAGGTCAATTGCATAGACAGTATATCTCGACGATAAAATAGAGAGCATTTCACTATAAAGCTCTGAATAGCAGAATATCCCATGAAGAAATATCAGTGGAGAGCCTTTCCCTGTTTTCTGGAAGTGAATTTTAACGCTGTTTAGCTCGATAAATGCCATGCTTATTAATTCAAAGAGTAAAAAATATAAACCTTGCGGATGATAAGCAATTATTATGAAAAAAGTGGTGATAGTAGGAGGAGGATTTTCAGGCATTGAAACAGCTATCAGGCTGAGAAACCTGAATTCAGGCGTAGAGATTATCCTTATTAACGAGGATGACTGCTTTTCGTTTGTTCCTTCATTATATGAAACAGCAGCAGGAGAGCTTTCCGAGGGAGATGTCTGCCTTCTTATATCGAGGCTGATAAGCAGGAGAAACATAATATATTATCATGATAAGGTTGAGAAGATTAATCTCAGGAAAAGATTTGTCAGCACTAAAAACCTCGAGTGCATTGAGTTTGATTACCTTGTTCTTGCTGTCGGTGCAGAAACCAATTATTACGGAATAGGTGGAGCTGAAAAGTTTCTGATGAACCTAAAGACAAAGGATGACGCCCAGAGGATTTATGAGAAAGTCAATAATATTCTTGAATCGCGGAAAAAGCATGATTTTGCTGTATGCGGCGGTGGATTGACAGGAATTGAATTTGCAGGAACGCTTGCTGACCATATCCATGAATCGTCGAGGAAATTAAAGCATGGCAAGAGTGATTTCAATGTCTGTATTGTTCAGGGAGCACATACAATACTTCCGGGGCTGCCTGACAAGGCAATCAGGTTTGCTACAAATTATCTGAAAAAAAGAGGCGTTAAGATTTATCTTGATTCATGCATTGTAAAAGTTGGTAAAAATACCATCTATACAAAAGACAGGAAAAGGATTCATTATGATACTGCTGTCTGGGCAGGCGGGATTAAGACGCATAGAATTATAGCCGAGAATAAGATAAGGCATTCTGACATGGGCGGAGAAAGGGCTCTTCCCGGAGGAGGAATGCTTGTAAATGATTATCTCCAGCTTGTGAATGATGAGCATGTATTTGGAGCAGGAGACTGCATCTGCCCGATAAACCCTAAAATCACTCCGATTAAGACAGCCCAGAACGCAGTTGACATGGCAAAGGTTCTGTCTTATAATATTGATGCCTTGCTCCGAGGTAAAAAGATGAAAAAATACCTGCCGATAAATAATATGTTTTATATCTCAGTCGGGAAAAACATGGGGATGTATGTATTCGGGAACACTGTCCGTATCGGGAAGGAAATAAAAGCAAAGAAGGATATTCTTGAATTAAGCTATGTGGATAATTTGAGGAAGGGAAAGCTTCTCGAGAATAATATATACTGCTGATTGTATTAAGGGATTTGTATACGAGAAATAAAATATTAGTCTTACTTAAACTCTACCTTTTTAGCCCTGATGCCTTTTCTCTGGACGTGCATTTTTTTGCATTTTGTACATTCATACCTGAAATCCGTCTTTTTTGTTGACTTCTTTCCGGTCATCTTGAATTGGGTAACTGCCGGCTTGGAATATCTTCCGAGATTACCCTTTCCTCTGGCATGTCCTCTTCTCCTTGCCCTGACTTTAGAACCATAACTCAGGCTGCTTGCAGCTTTTTTCTTTGTCTGGGTAACATTATGAAGAGTATGAACCTTGCAATAAGGGCAGTGTCTCTTGACTTGCTTTGGAAATTTCATATTACGAGGGAGAAATTCTGGTTATTTAAAAAGCTTGCTATCTCAGAACAACACAGGCGTAACATACACCTCAATGATTGCCCCAACGACAAGCATAACAAGTGATAAGACAATAAGGTCTATTGAATCAGTAAGAACATGAATAAACTTATCAGAGCCAAAATCATGCTTAATAATCGCAATCGATATAATTCCACCTGCAAGCCCTGCCACGAAATAAGCAGCTATCTCAAACACGCCATGAGTCATGTATCTGCCTATTGCATAAAGAATGCTTATGAATAATCCTTTTTCTATCGAGAGCTTAACAACATTGCCCATTGCTGTCGCTATCACGCTTGCATTCCACGACAGAATAAAGATGGCACCGCTTCCGTAAAACAAGGAGAATATCAGGCAGAAAACCAATACCTTGATGTTATTCAGGAGAATCTTCATGAAAATCGGGAATCCCTCAATAACATTTCCGCTAACCTTGCTGTTGATTTCTGTAATGGTTGCCTGCTGCACAGCAAACAGCTTTCCAGTTATTTCTACAGGCAGAAAAACATATGTAAGAAGATATCCGATAGTAAACCCGAGAAACATGAACATGAAAAATGCAAGAGCCTTTCCATGCTCCTTAATAAGGATTTTCTCGTCGGCAATTTCAATATCCTTTTCCTCCTCAAGCTGAAGCACTCCATGAATCAGATGAATGCATGCAATAACAGTAAGAAAGACCATTACAAGGCTTGACTGCTCGTGAAAAACCCAGATGCTGAGAAAGACAGCAAGAACAGAATAAAATATCCCGATAAAGAACATCTCATAAGGTCTTCTCTCTGCCTTTTTCGGGTTTATAATAAATTCAAAGACCATTTAATATTTTCAGCATATGCCCTTTAATAAATTTTTGGATTTGTTGCACAATGCATCTAAGATTTGTTCCAGCCAAATTTCTTGGAGATATGCTTATCGAGCATAGAATCAATTTCCTTTTTCCTATTGTCAGCCTTTATTTCCTGCTTAGGCATATGCTTTTCCTTTTTTGGAAAATTGTCAAGAGACACATACCCTTCACCCTCATCATCGTCTAGCAAAATAGCATTATCTTCTGATTTAATAGTCTCATTCTTTTTTTTCTGCTGCTTTGTGCTTTGATATCCGAGGATTACCGCAGATGTTATAATAATCAGGGCTAAAAGCCCGACGGCATACACGACACTTGCCTTTGACTGTGCACCGAGAAAGCTTCCTGTAATCCCTGATATGCCCTTAACAGCTTTTGTGAAAAATGAGTCAGGACTTACAATAGATATATTCTGCAAGCCTGCTTCAGACTGCCCATTACTCTCGATATAAGTTATCTTAATCTCTTTTGAAGGCTCAACATTAATAGAATAGCTGCCACCTTTAATGTCTTCTGAAAGGTCAAATTTAACTATCTGCCCAGGCATAAGGATAACCTTTTTGTTTACTGCATATTTTTTACCCTCGGATTCTGCAATGATAGTTGTAATGTTGTTATATTCCACATTCCCTGTATTCTTTATAGAGATATTATTTCCCTCCATAGATACTTCAAGCTTTTCAACTGTGCTGACTGTAACCTGCCTTGTATTTACTATTGCTTCTTTGGATGCCTTTATCTGATAAACTCCCGGCTCTGAATAATCATCCAGCTTGTGAGATACAAGAGTATTGCTAGCCACATCAGATGAGAATACCTTATTTCCCGACGGGCTTATTATCTCGACAGCAACAGAATCCTCCATTATCTTTCTTACTTGATCAAGAAGGACAGGAGTTAATTCTATGGATTGCCCCGGAAGGTATGTTTCTTCTTTTGGGAATATTTCAATCGAGGTTGCTTTCGATGGTATTTTGAATCTTGCTGTTGCTTCACCGCTATTTCCAAACTCGTCAGATGCAAATGCCCTGACAGTATAAATGCCTGAGTTTATTTTTTCCGGGATTTGGGTATTGTATGCAAATTCTCCCTCGGTAAATGGGATGCTGTAATCCTGATCATTAAATCTTATTTTAAGCTCTGCCTTTTCAGGAGAAAGTCCTCTTGCGTTTTTTAATGTGCCTTTGAAAGTGGCTTGCTCACCGGGAAGTGTATCAGGGATTTCATTTAGTGTCAGGATTAGGTCTTTAGTAACTGTGATGCCTGTTACTGTCCTTTCGTCGAGAAATGAGTTGTCAAATGACGAGACTGTTATTGTTACGCTGCATTGCCCGAGCATATAATTTGTGAATGTTAATGATGGAATGTTATGGGATATTGTGCCTCCTGAAGCAACTTTCATGGGAGCTGCATAATACAGGATGCTTTTATCGCCGCAATTGAGATTTGATTTTATTAACCCTTCAACTGCGCTTTGCGGAGTAAATTGGACACTTATTGAGAGCTTGTCGCCGAGATTATAATTTCCCTGAACAGGCTCATTGATTTTAATTTCTGCATATGAGATGGTTGCAAGTATTGATAGCATAAAGACCATAACCAGCCAAATTGCCTGTTTGTATTTCATGTTTATATCTTGTTTATAACTTAGAGTATAGGATTATTTAAAAGTTTCTGAATGAAATCATCATAGTCCCATCTTCCTGTCTATGTCATCAGCTATTTCACGCAGGTCATTGCATGCCTGAACCATGTCTCTTTCCATTTCATTAATCAGCTCTTTGAGTTTCTCGACCCTGAGATAATATTTGTTCTTTTCAGGAATTACAATTCCTGCCTCAATAAGCCTGTGTATGTGGTGAATTACTGTTGCCCTTGTTAATGATGTTTTTGCGGCAAGCTCGTCGGAAGTAATCTCTCGTCGGGATTTTGCTGACTTTAGCAGCTCAATAAAAATCCTGAAGCATGATTTATCCCTATCCCTCAGATTAAATAGCCCGAGAGAATTCCCAAGCCATTGCAATTCCTCGTTAAGATTGTTCTTGTCAGGCTTTCTTATTCTGACAACTGTGATTTTCTGAGAGTAGAAACGTATCATAATTGATGTAATTAATTGGTTTGTATAAATATCTTTTGAGGAGTTAGAAAAAGTTTAGTTATTTCGTCCTAAAACATAAGTATCTTAATCTTTCTGGACTGACATGGGGAATATTTTCTAATTTATGCTCTGAGGTTTCAAGATTACCATCATTATCAAACCCTATATACCTGCCATCGCTTGCTAATCTTAATTCCCTATAAATCCTATAGGTTGTCTCATGATTCTCCATTCCATGAAACACATGAGTCTCATACATCATGTTTCTATAAATAGAATTAATATTAGTGCCGTATTGTGAATAATCCTATCCTTTTGTTATAATAATTCAAACACAGAAATCTTTATATAGCATTATATAATTAGCATATAAGTGATTATATATGGAAGCTACAACAATCCAAATAAACAAAAATGTTTTAGAGCAGCTAAAAATAGCAAAGGAATATCCAAGACAAACATATAATGAGCTTTTAGATAAAATGAGCAAGTCTTTCATCGAAATGAAAAAACGAAACCAATACGACGAGTTCCTCCATAAAATCCAACTGCTAAAAATAAAGGAGATTTGGGATAATAAAAAGGATGAAGAGTGGGAAAATGCTTAAATTCGGAGATGTAATTTTAGCAGAGATACAGTTTACAGATACATTCGAGACGAAAAAAAGGCCTGCTGTTGTTCTTTTTGAAGAATTCGGCAATGTTGTTGTAGCAGGAATTACAAGTAATATAGAGATGGAAGGAATTCCATTATCAAAAAAAGAAGGAGCTGTAAAGGACAGCGTGATAAAATTGAATTATATTTTTACTATCTCAGAAAAGATGATTTTAAAGAAGCTTTTTTCTTTGTCTACCGAGAAGAAAAAGGTTATTGTTTCTGAATTTGTGAAAAGGCTGGCATAATGCTATAGGGTATATGTTTGGGCCATTTCTTGTTTTGCTAAGAATCTTGCCTTTTTCATCCTGCCTATTCAATCACAGAAATATTTATATACCTGTTGAGTTTACCTCAACCATTAACAGATTAGAACAACGATAGCAAAGAGATACCTTGTCCTGAAATATGGCAGGTATATTCTTTGCTAAATTGCCCGAGGTGGTAACTATGCCAATATTTGGAAACGATTTGTTTGAAGATTGAGATTCCAAAGACTGAAAAAAACAAAGGAGAAAATTAAAAGAATTGAAGTTAAATAATAACTTATAAAAAACTAAAAAATAAAATCCCACTACTATTAATTTTACACTCCCTTCGGTCGTTAGCGTATTGGTCAAGCTAATGCGTGTGTGATGAGCAAACCACGAACAAGCTTAATACAATTGCGAGTGAGGAAAATTTAGTCAAAATTTTCCGAGCGAGCGTAACTAAAAGTAGTGATTATTTAATTTTAGTCAAAAGTAATAATTTGGAAATAAAAATGTCAACAAAAAAAAACACAGAAAGTTCAGAAATAAAACCTGAGAAATCAGACGATAAAAAGGAATCAAAAGATCCAAAGCAGGGTTTAAAACACGATTCTAAAGACGACAAAATAGCAGAGCTTACTGATTCGCTTCAAAGATTGCAGGCAGAGTTTGAGAATTACCACAAGAGAATAGAGAAGGATTTTGCTTTGTCAAGGAAATACCAATCTCAGGATTTGATTGTAAAATTGCTTCCAATCCTCGACACATTTGAAATTGCAATCAAGAGCATGAATTCATGCGACGAGAAATTGCTGAAAGGCGTGAAATTAATTTATGCACAGTTTTACAGCACACTTGAGTTAGAGGGATTAAGGCCTATTGATACCAGAGGGAAAAGATTTGATCCGCATTATCATGAAGTTATGCTTCAGGAGATTAACAATTCCGTCGAGGATGAGACAATCTTAGAGGAATTGCAGAAGGGTTACATGCTTTATGATAGAGTAATTAGGTTTTCAAAAGTCAAGATTAGCAGAAAACCAGATGAGAAAAAGCAAGAGGAAAAACAGCCAGAGCAAGAAAAAGAATTATGATAACAATTACAAAAGATACTCCCGAAAGTGTTTTGCTGGAATTGGCTCCAGCCTGCTCATGCAGTGAATGTGCAAATGGATGCAAATATGGTTCAGGATATTTATTTGATGATGAAGCAAAGAAGATTGCTTTCCACTTGAAGATTTCCGACGAGGATTTTAAGAAGAATCATCTTGAGGAAATCGAGATAATGAATACAAAGGCATTTCGATTCAAACTTAACAGAAAAAGCAAAATGCCATTTGGAGCATGCTGTTTTTTCAAAGATGGGAAATGCAGTATCCATGAAGTCAAGCCATTGCATTGCAAAATATCAACAGGGTGTAAATCGCATGGTGAACAAGCAAGCATCTGGTTCATGCTAAACAAGTTTGTTAATGCAAATGATGCTGAGTCAGTAAGGCAATATTCACAATACCTGAAAACAGGAGGAAAGATGCTTAATGGAGGAGAATTGAATGATATAATTTCCGACGGTGAACGGTTAAGAAAAATCCTAAATTATGATATCTTAAAATAAAAGGGAGGCAAATAAAAAAATGAACACACAAATCAGCCATGTAAAAAAGCGCGCTTATATCGAGCCAGCAACAATATTGAGATATTTGATTGCTGAAGACGAGAAAATTGATACAGCAATTATGTGCAATCCGCAGAATTTTGATTTGTTCACAACAGACCAAGCATTGTATGAAGCACTTTGCTGTATTCAGAAAGATGATAAATTCAATTTGATGAAACTAAAAAAGCTCGTCGAGAATACTGAGATTGTAAGCTCACGGGTTAGCGGAAAATTTCGTGAGATATTAAAGCATGAGAAATCTGAAGCAATGAGGAAAATTGCTCTTGGTTCAGACGAGAAAAGTAAAGATAACAATGAAAATATGAAGGTGAAATAAAATGTCAGAAAAAACAAAGAAAGAAAAAATTATCGGAATTGATTTGGGAACAAGCAACTCTGCTGCAAGTGTTTTGCAGGGAGGAAAGCCAGTAATAATCCCAAGTGCAGAAGGAACAACTGCCTATGGCAAGGCTTTTCCGTCGGTAGTTGCGTTTACAAAAGACAGCCAGTTGCTTGTTGGTGAGCCTGCAAGAAGACAAGCAGTTTCAAATGCAGAGAGAACAATTCTTGCAAACAAGCGAAAGATGGGAACTAATTTCAAGTATGATATTAACGGAAAAGAATACACTCCCCAGCAAATATCTGCTTTTATTCTGCAGAAAATCAAGAAGGATGCAGAGGAATTTATCGGCGAGAAAATCTCAAAGGCAGTTATTACTGTTCCTGCTTATTTCGACGACAATCAAAGGCAGGCAACAAAAGATGCAGGAGCAATTGCAGGATTGGAAGTTGTAAGAATTATCAACGAGCCAACTGCGGCATCACTTGCTTATGGGCTTGACAAGGCTGACAAGAGCATGAAGATTCTTGTGTTTGATTTAGGAGGAGGAACTTTAGATGTTACAATAATGGAATTTGGCGACGGTGTTTTCGAGGTAAAATCAACATCAGGAGACACACAGCTCGGCGGAACTGATATGGATAATGCTCTTGTTGATTATATTTCCGGTGAATTTAAGAAATCAGAAGGCATTGATTTAAGCAAGGATAAGACAGCAATCCAGAGAATCAGGGAAGCTGGTGAGAAGGCGAAGATTGAATTATCGACGACAATGGAGACAGACATTAATCTGCCTTTTATTACTGCAACTTCTGATGGTCCAAAGCATCTTACTTTGAAGTTTACAAGGTCAAAGCTCGAGCAGATAATTGAGCCGATAATTAAGAGATGCAAACAGCCAATGGAGCAGGCAATTAAGGATGCGAAACTTTCTTCAAAGGAAATCAGCAAGATTATTCTTGTAGGAGGACCAACAAGGATGCCGATTGTGAGAAAGTTCGTCGAGGATTATATTGGACAGCCTGCTGAAAGAGGAGTTGATCCTATGGAATGTGTTGCTCAGGGCGCAGCTATTCAGGCTGGAGTTTTGGCTGGAGAGGTTAAGGATATTTTATTGCTGGATGTTACGCCATTAACTTTAGGAATTGAAACTCTCGGCGGTGTAAGGACTCCTTTGATTGAAAGAAATACAACTGTTCCGACGAAAAAAAGCCAAGTGTTCTCGACAGCCGCAGATAATCAGCCTGCTGTAACAATCCATGTATTACAAGGCGAACGACCAATGTCAGCAGATAATAAATCTCTCGGAAGGTTTGATTTGGTTGGAATACCACCTGCACCGAGAGGAATCCCGCAGATTGAGGTTACATTTGATATTGATGCAAATGGAATTGTTCATGTTACAGCAAAGGATTTGGGAACTGGAAAAGAGCAGTCTATCAGAATTACAGGAGCACAGAAACTTTCTGATGACGAGATTGCCAAGATGAAAAAAGCTGCTGAAGAGCATGCAGAAGAAGATAAGAAAAGGCGCGAAAGTGTCGAGGTAATTAATGAGGCAGAGACTCTTGTTTATTCGACTGAAAAGCTCTTCAAGGATTTTGAA
>CAZXRI010000029.1:0-10206 GCA_964642765.1 uncultured Methanosarcinales archaeon
TTTGTATTTAATTTTGTTTTTGGAAATCTTTGCCATAATAATCACCTCTGATTTTGAAATTCCTGATGCAGAACACATATTTAATATTCTCATTTTTTGGCTTGCCAAAGTCTCCCATTTTATATATCATTGCAGATTCTCATTATGTTATGGAAGAAGAAGCTGAATTTAGTCTCGAGGTGGAGTATCTTACTAAGGACATTCAGGGAATTGGAGGCATAATTAAGTCAGAGCCAGAGCATTTTTCTGTCGAGGAAATTCCTGCTTATGAGCCATGCGGTTCAGGCGAGCATGTTTATATCTCGATAACAAGGGAAGGGATGACTTCAACTGAAATTGTTGAGAAGCTCGGAAGCCTTTTCAAACTCCAGCATAAGGATATTGGGTTTGCCGGCTTAAAGGATAAGCATGCAAAAACTACACAGACTTTTTCTATCCTGATACACGATGAGGATTTGAATAAGCTCGCTAATTCCGTCGAGGAAAATCTAAAGGTTAAGGTAAACTGGTTCAAGAGGCATAAGAACAAGCTAAAGCCAGGGCATCTTAAGGGAAACAAGTTCAGGATTCTTGTCCTGCATCCTAATCCAGAGCGTGTTATTAAACAGGCAGAGATAATCAAGAAGGTTCTTTTGGTTAAGGGAGTTCCTAATTATTTTGGTGTCCAGAGATTTGGCTTGCGAGGGCATAATCCCGAGGAGGGAAAGGCAATATTATTTGGAAACAGGAAATACAATAAATGGCTGAACAAGTTCCTGATTTCTGCTTATCAGAGCCAGCTTTTTAATTTCTGGCTTTCTGAAAGAGTGAGCAATGGGCTGTTTGAGAAAGTTCTCGATGGAGATGTTGCTATTAAGGAGGATTCGCATGGGGCTTTTCTGGTTGAGAATCAGGATGCTGAGCAGAAGAGGTTTGATATGAAGGAGATTTCGTTTACAGGACCTATTTTTGGCTATCGAATGAAGAAGCCGAAAGGCATTTCAGGAGAGGCTGAGCAAAGGATTTTCGATAGTGAAGGGCTTGACTTGGATATTCTTAAAAAAGCTGGATTAAAAGGCTCAAGGCGTTCCGGCAGGTTGCTCATAGACGAGATTTCTATCAGTAAAGTGAACAATGGATTAATGTTTGAGTTTACTTTGCCGAAGGCTGCTTATGCTACAAGTGTTCTTAGAGAGTTTATGAAAACAGGCGGGCTGTGAACTTGTGTTATAAAAGTGATATATACGTTATAAAGAATAACTCAAGATTTGTTTACTTCTTTCTTACTGGCCTGAGAACAGTGCTGGTGCATTTTCTGCATCTTACTAATCCAGCAAGGACTTTCATGTTTGAGCCGCGAACTTTAGACTTGCATCTCCTGCATACAAATATATTCTTGAATTTTCTTGCATCTGCTTCCGGGAATCTTACCATTTTGAGTTTGATTATTCTGTTTTCTTAATCTGCTTCATTACCTTTTGATCAAGGATTGTCCAATATAATATAGAACATCCTTCTATGACTTCTGGCTTTAGCTCTTGAGGAATGTCAACGTCAAATGTTTCATAGCTTTCTGAGTCCATTACATTTGCCTTGTCTCCTGATACTGAGAGAACCTGTGCTGATTTCTTCTCGATAATTGGAACTTCAACGTTATCATGTGCTGGAAGGACAACAATACGCTTTTTCTGGTCAACTAATCCGACTGCTGTTATCCTGTTTTTTGCGTGTCCATGCTTGCCTGATTTTGATGTTACTGCGTCAGTTGTTTTGCATGCGACACCATCGAGGATAATGAAGTCTCCTACTTGGATGCTTCCTGCATTTACAATCTTGGACGCCATTTTTCTGGATGAAAAGCGGGGTATATTTAAATATTGTGATTTGATTGGAAAAACTTGAAATACATTGCAGATAAAAAGATTTATAAGAATGTCAATAGTGCTAGTCATAACCAATTTGCCATCAGTGTATCGATTTTGCGGTAAGGGTCTGTGGTCTAGTCGTTATGACGTCGCCTCGACACGGCGAAGGTCCTCGGTTCAAATCCGAGCAGACCCATTATATATTATTGCGAACGTAGCGAGCCGTGTGGCTTTACGCCGCACCAACGGATGCAGCGAGTTTTCGCTGCGTGGGAATCCGAGCAGACCCATTATATATAAAAATAAGTTAGTATACACAAAGAGATTTAGAATATGCGACAGTAGTCTAATGGTTAGGATAGAGCCTTGCCAAGGCTTTGATCCGGGTTCAAATCCCGGCTGTCGCATTTTAAATTATTCAACAAGAAATAAATTTTCAGCTAACACTATTCTGAAAAGCAAGCAAATCCTCTGTTGTTAATTTCTCTCCTCTCTTCATTTTCTCCTTTACCTGCTCCTGCCTTTGCAAAGTCAATCTCTCCTCATGCCTGACTCTCTCAGTTTTCTCGACAGTAATAATCCCGTCAAGCTCATTGCTTACACTTCCGAGCTTTGTAAGCTTTTCGTTAAGCTGGTTATTCGTATCGCTAAGCTTAGATTTCAAATCATCAAGCGGAGCAGAAAGACCATCAGATTCCCCCTTAAGTTTGTCAATCTCCTGAGAAATAGAAATCTTCTGCTTCTTAATAGACTTCAAAGAATCCCTGTCAGGAATAATAGAATTCTTCAGCTCCTTAATCTTATTCCGCATTTCCTTAATATCCTTAATGAGAGTGCGCTTTTTTGCAAATGTCTCCTGTGATTCAGCAGCCTGCGGCAATAATGATTTCATACGCTTAATCTCCTTGGTAAACTTCTGCTCCTTGTCAAAAGACATGACCTCTGTCTGGATTTTATACTCAAGCGATTCAACCTTCCTGTTAATCTCGTCAATAGAAACAGAAATCCCGCTTTTTCTCTTCATTTCCTCGATAGAATCATCAAGCTTTTTCAGCTCATCAAGCTTAGGATTAAGCTCAAGATACAACTTTTCCTTATCCTCGACGGATTTTTTCAGCCTGTCAGCAACAGTCTTTTGCTCTGTCCTGAGAGCCTGAATCTTCTCGATAAGCTCATGTATCCTTGCAGAATTCTCCTTTTTCTTCCTATGAATTTCAATCTTCTTCGAGCCAAGCTCATTCAGGGATTTCTTAAGATTAAACAGCTCGTCCCTGTATGATTTAATCTCTTTTTTAAGATCAGATTTTGATTCCATGATATATAACGCCCTTTTTTAATATAAATTTATTAGGGGGTAATATTTAATAAATGAAAAATAAAATTTTTGTGTAATTAATCATCTTTTTGCAGGCACCATAACGATTTTGCGCATCATAAATAAATTCTGCAACCGATACTCTTTCGTTCGACCGCAATAATTTATTGAGCTTCTCGATAATGGTTCTGCTCGCAATCATATTTACATCTAGCGAGCACGTGCTACTTTATGTAGCACCAAAGCGTGCACCGATTTTGCGGTGCTATCCGAACAATGCACCCAATCCAGCTGCTGCGGTCTCATCAGCTTTCTTTGCCTCTTCCGGCTTTTTCTCTTCCTTCTTGGATTCCTTTTTCTCAGATACCGGAGCTGCTGCAGGAGCAACCTGAAGTGCCTGCTGGGTTTCAATAGCTTTCTTGATGTCAACACCCTCAAGAGATGCCACAAGAACTTTTACCCGAGCATCATCCACCTTGACATCTACTGCTTCTAAAACTTTTTTCACAGCCTCTTCGTTGATTTGTTTTCCTGCTTTGTGCAACAGAAGCGCTGAATATATGTATTCCATTTTATTTACCTCCTATCTTATTCCTATCTTATATTTTAATCTCTTACCTACTTTACTTCCAAAGCCATAGCGTGCATCTCCGCCTTGGCTAATAAGTATTCAATAATATCCTTGCTGACAATGTTCTGGCTTAATCCCAATGCCTTTGCATCAGAAAATGCCATTCCGATTAATTGGTTTATTGTGTCTTTTGCAGGATATGAAATAAACATAGCTAAGGCAAATGCACTCCCGTGCGCTCCAACAAGCCTGTTCATGAACTCTGTCTCGTCTATAGCAAGAACATCTTTACCATAAATAGTATCTTTCTCAAAAACCATCATCAAGTCAAGCCCAACCTTTACAGGCTCAATGCCAAGCCTTGCAAGAATCTCAGCAACCTTTGCCTTTATTGGCTCTCCTCTTTTTGCAACAACAGCATCCTGCTTAATAGCAACCTTTCCAGCATCAACACCAGACTTAATTCCAATAGTTGCAAGCTCTCCGATAATCGGTCCAGGAGCAAATGGCGTTGGTCCAGCAGAAATCATGATGTCATCAGGCGCAATCTGGTTAGCTTTTGCAAATGCCTTTGACTGGTTTTTCTGAAGCATTGCATAAAGCCTGAATGGGTTATCATTTGTAAAAATCAATGCAGGCATTCCGACAAGATACTTTTTCATGCCTTCAATACCAGGCTTGTGTTTAGCTGCCTCGTCAAATGCAATGCTGATAATCCTCTTCTTGGTCATCAGGATAACAACCTTTTCCCTGAGTTTAGCCCTTAAATTCTGAAGCTGTTTAGCAGGCAGGTTTTCCATGTTTACAATGCCGACTATCTGATACTGCCTGATAAGCTCGACAATCTTCTTTACAAGGTCTTTTTTATATTGAGCAACGTGAACTTTCTTTGCATGCTTTACTTCTTGCTTTTGTTCCTGCTCTAAAATTAATTCTGCCATTTTATTTTTTCTTCTTCTTAACAACTGTCTCCTGCTTTTCCTGTACCAAAGCAGGCTTTCCCATTGTAAGTTTGACTGACATATTCTTTATGTTATCTTTTTCTGAAGGGAGATGATGCACAACTGATTCATAAGCAGCGAGTATATTTTCTGCAATCTTATCATCATCCATATCTTCAGTGCCGACAGCACATTGAATCTGAGGACCATTCTTAACCTTAAGTTTTACAGTTGTCTGGAGCTTATCACACAAAGGCTTTAAGTTTGCATTAGGAGGCACAACACATCCTGCCTTTGGATCCGGCATTTTTCCTCTTGGACCGAGTATCCTACCAAAATTAGAAGCCATCTTTGTCATGACGGTTGCCTGTGCAATAAAATAATCGTGCTGCTCTGCAATCTTTTTAACTTCATTCTTTTTATACCTGTCAAATTCATCAAGAAGAATAGCCTTATCGCAATTTGCCTTTGCCTGCTGGCTTAATTCAGGACCGCAAAAAATGCAGATTTTAATTTTCTTGCCTCTTCCATGAGGAAGCTGCAAATACTGGTTAACCTGATACTCTGGCTTTTTCAGATCAACATCTTTAAGATTAATAATGAGTTCAATTCCCTGCTTGAATTTTCTCTGCTTTACTCCACGGGCTTCCTTAATAGTCCGAAGAATTGTTTCCTTATCCATTTTGCCTCTGGAATAAGGGATAGTATTTAAACGTTTTTATTCCGCAAATCTATTGTTCAATTTGATAATTCCTGCGATTTATCAAAAGTAAAATATATATAGCAACTCTAAAAGTTATAATGTCAGGCACATCAAGAAGGCTGAATTCAAAGATAAAAAAGAAAGATGGAAGAGCTGCTTATTACTGTTGGGTATATAGTAATCTTTGCTATTATAGCTGGCATTTTAGCGTCTAAACTTAAGCTTCCAAGTGTTATCGGCTTGTTATTGGTCGGCTCGATTGTCGGGCCAAAAGCTCTCGGGATAATCAGCAATGCTGATTTAATTCAGGGTGCAGCAGATTTAGGAGCTATCCTGCTATTATTCTTAATTGGGATTGAATTCAGCATATCAAAATTATTCAAGACTGGGTTCAGGGCGCTGGTTATTACAATATTAAAGATAGGGATTGTATTCTTTTTTGGATATGAGATAGCCCTTATTCTTGGATTCGACCAAATGGTTGGCTTGTTCATCGGAATAATCCTTTCTATCTCAAGCACTGCAATTTTTATTAAGATGTCTGAGGACAAGAAGATTGAGCTTTGGGAAAAAGAAAGTTCCCTGCTTATCAGCATACTTGTTTTCGAGGATATTTTCGCTATCTTTGCATTGACATTTATTTCATCTTTGGGAGAAGCAGGGCAGATTACTGTCGGCGTGCTTCTGAAGAATTTTGCGATTGCCATGATTATAATTGCCCTCTCTTACTTTCTCCTGCTGAATGTATTTACTAAATGGATTAACTGGCTTATCAAGAATACGACAGAGGATACATTTGCGTTTATTGCCATCGGGATATGTATTGGATTCAGCCTTCTTGCTGCAGCAGTTAAGCTAAGCCCGTCTGTAGGAGCATTTCTTGCTGGCTCATTGGTTGCATCATGCCCCGGAGCAAAAAAATTTCAGGAAACTGTGCATCCATTATCGCTTACATTCGTCGCATTATTTTTCTTATCGCTTGGGATGCTGGTTGATTTTTCGCAGGTGTTCAGGCATTTTTTCCTGATTATTATCCTGCTTGTAATAAACCTCGTGAGCAAGTTCCTCAGCATTGCAATTGGAACATATTTTTTTGCACGGTTCAGGTCAAAGGAAGCAATTTTTTCAGGGCTTGTGCTCACCAGCGTCGGAGAGTTTTCATTGCTCATTGCAGCAGAAGGCCAGGGAATTATCCCTGGGATTGATTTTATCAGCATTATATCTGCAGTGATTTTTTTCTCTGCAATAATAATGAGCATTCTCGTAGGATATACTGATAAGATTGAATACAAGATAGACAGATGGTCAAATTATCAGCTCAAGAATAAAATCAAGGATATTGCAGGAAGAATAAGCAATGTGCCGACTGCATTTGAGGATGGGGGCAATTTGTATACATTGTTCAGGGGAAAGTCAAAAAGCATTTTAATCCAGTTTATTATAGTCATGACTGAACTTGGGCTGGTTTTTCTCCTCTGGAAAATATTCAGGGAGTTTATCATAAATATCATAGGGCATCCAACCCTGAAATTCTTTTTAATAGCCATCCTTGTTCTTGCTATTGCTGTTCCACTTGCGTTTCTTCTGAAGAATATTGTCGTGCTGCTGGATTTGCTTGTGAATTCATTTATCGAGACAGAATACTATCAGCAGATTCAGAATAAGCTTACTAAGAGGATTGGGTATTATCTTGTCGTCGGAATAGGGTTTGTGCTTGTAGGATTGCTTCTTCCCTTGATTTTCTCGCTGATTAGGCTGCCTAAAGTATTTAATGTTGTTTCCCCATTGTTTATTTTCATAGGAGTTTTATTTATCTGGGGGACACTCAGGAAAGTAAAGCGAAGGGTTGAGACTGCTGTTGTTACTCTCAAGAAAAAGGTCTGGAAATGAATAATGCATTCAGGAAAGCTGTTAGCAAATCTTCACCAAAGCGTAATCACTTTGGAATAGTCTCACTAGAAATATTTATATAGTTTTGCTGAGTTACTTTTTTGAATGGGTGTTAATGTAAGGCAGGCAATATTGATTGTTTTTTTATTGAACATTGTTCTTGTATCATCGGTATTTTTGTATTTTGAGTTGCTGAGGTTTAATGATAATGCTGATATTGATTCTCTGAAAGATGAGCTGTCAAGCCAGAGAAATGAGAATTATATGCTGTCTGAGAAAGTAAATTCTATCAATGCTAATATTCTTTTGGTTGAGAGCAAGCTGAAAAGTTCTGCGAAAGAGCAGAGCAATGCAGTTTTAGGGCTTGTTGATGAAACAGAATATCTCAGGATGCGTGTTGACAGGACAAGGCGTGAAGCTGAGTCAACTGCAAATAGGATTAGTTCGCTGGGAGTAAGAGATGATGAGCTTTCTGATGAGATTGTGGAGAGAACAAGTGATTTTTCTGGTGTTATTAATAATGCTCTCAAATCTGTTGTTGTTGTTGAGGGCAGGGTAACTTATGATAAGATTAATTATGACGGCATTATCGGAACAGGATTTGTGATTTCCCAAGACGGATATGTTGTAACAAATTATCATGTTGTAAAGATTAGCCTTGTTGACAGGATGGGAAACGTGGTGATTACTGATTTAAGGGATATTAGGGTTAGGTTCAAGAACGGCTCAACTTATAATGCTGTTCTGGTTGGAGTTGATCGTGATAATGATATTGCTGTTTTGAAGATTAATGGTAAGTTCAATGCATTGTATTTTGCTGATTCTGAAACTGTTGATGTTGGTGATGAGGTTGTTGCTATTGGAAATCCGTTTGGCGTGGAGTTTACTGCAACACAAGGCATTGTATCTTATGTTAAAAGAATGTTTGTTGACGACGGTAGCACAGGCAGCAAGGCAATTTATATCCAAACAGATGCAGCTGCAAATCCGGGGAATTCAGGCAGCCCTTTGCTGAATAAGGATGGCAAGGTTGTCGGTGTCATTAATTCAGGAGAAGGAGAGGTTAAACAAAATTCTGGTGTTAATTTTGCTGTTGATTCTAATACTATAAGGAAAGCTGTTGATAGAATTATTGGGTAATTTTGTTCTCTAACAATTAAGGATTCTTTCTAGTCCAGTGGATGAGATTAATAGGTAACCAACTTTTTTTGCAGAGTATGTTACATGCTTTTCATTTCCTTTTAATGTTTGTGTAAGCTGGTATTCATAAGCTAGTATAACATTATCAGCAAGAAGCCATAATTCATGACCTGATGTTTTCAGTGTACCATCCTGAGTGCGAGTAATAGATAGTGATGCTCTTCCTAATGCAATGCCTTTTCCGTCTGGAGATATGCTATTCTGGGTTCTTTTTGTTTCAGCAGAATTATCAAAGCTCATTCCTGTATACGTTATGTCATAAGCTGTCGTGATTGTTCTCGGCGTGTGTGAGTATGCTTCCTGTATTTGCTTTGCTAATTCTGCCATATCCATCTGGGTTGGATTTTTCGATGTAATATGCCCAACTAATTGGTTAAGTGTCTGCTCTGGGAGAATTTCATTAGTTGCCATTTACCTTGGGGTTATAATTTGTTATTTAAATTTTATCATGCAAAAATTATTAAAGATGGATTTTATTCTTGTGTGTTATGTCATCAGGGATTTATACTAATTGGATGAAAACAGGAATTCTGCTCTCGATATTAGGAGGAATCCTCCTCGGGATTGGATTTTTGATTGGAGGATATAACGGGCTGATTGTCGGATTTGTATTTGCCTTGCTTATGAATGGGCTGAGCTATTGGTTCTCTGATAAGATTGTGTTATTCATGAATCGCTGCAAGCAGGTTTCAGAAAAGGACGAGCCAAGGCTTTTTTATATTGTAAAGGATGTAAGCCAGAGGGCAAATCTTCCAATGCCTAAGGTTTATATTGTTCCATCTATGCAGGCAAATGCATTTGCAACTGGCAGGAATCCTAAGAACGCTGCTGTTGCTTGCACACAAGGAATATTGAAGCTTCTTTCCGACGATGAATTAAAGGGAGTTATTGCTCATGAGATTGCACATGTTAAAAACAGGGATATTCTTATCTCGACTATTGCTGCAACTATCGCCAGCGTGATTTCGTTTGTTGGCATGATGGCAAGATGGAGCGCATTTTTTGGAGGCTCTAATGATGATAATCGGGGAGGAAATATTATTTCCCTTCTTGTCTTGGGAATAATTACGCCGATAATGGCAATGCTTATTCAGCTTGCTATATCAAGAAGCAGGGAATATCTTGCTGATGAAACAGGAGCAAGGATAATAAAGAATCCTGATGCACTTGCTCGTGCATTGGAGAAGATAGATAAAAGCACAAGTAATGTTCCTCTTGGGATTAACTCGCCTTCAACAAGTTCATTGTATATTGCAAATCCGTTTAAGGCAAATCGCTTAATGAGCCTTCTCTCGACGCATCCTCCTATGGAGTTAAGGGTAAAGAAACTGAGGGAATTGAAAGTATGAGTTTGTTATATGCCAAAAATCCCCAAACAAAATCTTTATAATCTAGCTTTCTTCTACAATTATCATGGCAAAAGAGACTGTATCTAAAGAGATTATTGTGGACAGGTTTATTCCTATAAAGGGTTCTTCAGACGGGAAAATAAAAAAGCAAAAGTTATTGTAAACATGACAAAGCAAAAAACTCGGAAACTGAAAGATGTAAATGTCTATTCATTGAGCAGCATAGCAACTTTTAAGGGATTTATAAAAAATGGACTTGATTCAAGCACCATGATTAATTTGATTGCCTGCTTTGATTCAGGATTTGAAGAATTTAGTCAGAAGGGGTTTACTTTTCCTCCAAATCTGTTCTATAGGAAAAGACATTAATGTTCGTATCTTTTTTTATTTTTG
>CAZXRI010000030.1:0-8003 GCA_964642765.1 uncultured Methanosarcinales archaeon
GGGAAGAACATATTTTTATGCAAAAGTTTATGCGTTATTTATGTCCTTGATTATTGTAAGAACTATACTTGTAAACAGTCTATACTCTTTATTGACAAATGCGAATATACTTACTGCAATGCTAATAATCCCGATTAAGTTAGATTTCCATTCATTCACCATCAATACCCACCGTATTTGTCCATGGCAATTGAAACATCCTTTTCAGTGATTTCCTTGAGATTGTTATCAACTGTATATCTTAATACAGCTTCTGTGTTCATCAGGATTTCCCTCGGTGTCTGTCCATAGCTGAAAATCTCGCCGATTATCTTGTCTGATATGATATGAATTGCTCCAATTCTTGCCCTGATTATCCTGATTGCATCCTCTTTTTTTATCTCGCCAACCCTGAATATGTTGCTTCCGACCATTTTTTTTATTTCAGTTGAATGCCTTGCTCTCTGTATTCCTGTGCTTACAAATATGACTGACTTGAAATGCCTCCTGCTGAAATAATCCTCGATTTTTTTTATGTCCTTTATTTTCAGCTCAGAAATCTCGTCGAGAAGAAGAATCATGCCCTTTGGCTTTATTTTAAGCAGCCTTCCAATGAAGCCGTATCTTCCATGCAATAATGCATCTAAGTCAATGTTTTTTTCTGACTGGTCAAGGCTGTAATAAATAACCTTTTTCTGCCCCCTGAAATAATTGATGATTTTTTTCAGGACAGCTGTTTTGCCTGTACCTAATTTTCCTTCGATAAAAACAAAAGAGCCCTGGTCAATAAGCTGCCTGATATCCTCGATAATATGCTCATATCCAATCAGGTTGTCGCTGAACGCAGCAGGCTTTATGCTGAGCGGATTGTTATAAAAGCCGAGATTCTTATACCAAAGGCCTTCCATTTTCAACCTCGACCAAAACAGCCCTGCAATCAGGACATGTTTCTTCCTCGATAATCTGCCCGCATTTTGCACAATACTTGTCGCATTTAGCACAACGCCAGTTTCCATTTATTGGGAAAAGCTCTGATTCACAAATATCGCAGGTTTCTGATGCTGGCTGATTATTTTTTTGTGATGGCGATGTTATAATCTCCTCGATTTCTTCCTTTGCTGGCTTTGTCTTATCATACTTGAGAAGAATTTCCGCATAAGTCAGGAGCTTTTTCGCACTGCCTCCTGTGTAAGAATAAATATTCCTGATTGTTATGTTGTTAAATACATCAGTTCCAAGACGGGATTTTATCAGTGCAATTGCATCATCCTCGCTTATAGGGTTTGTCTTTAATATGTTCTTGCCTATTCTGCTGAGAATGCTCTCGTCTATCTCAAGATACCTGAAGTCATTTGCAGTAAACACAACACTCTCAAGATAATCCTGATCAAAGTAATATTTTATCAGCCTGCAGTTTTTTTTCGACAGCTTATGGACATTATCAAGGAGAAGAATCATGGCTTTTGGCTTTTGCTTCAGAATCATTCCCCTGAAAAAGCCGTATTTCCTGACGAGAAGGCTTTCGATGTCAAGCCTCTTGTTGAGCTTTTCCGCATCAACGTAAATTATTTTCCCTTTCCCCTTGTATGCCTTGATTATCTCATATAGCAATGCTGTTTTTCCTGTTCCTTCATCTCCTGTTACAAGAACCATTGAGCCTGAAGCAACAAGATAAAGAAGGTTCTGGATTTTATCGCCTATGTTGATAGGGTTAAAATGATTCATAAATGGATTTATCTCGAGAGGATTTCGCTGGAAATTATACCGTTCATACCATTCAACCATAACTCACCTATTCCTATCCTATATATTCACCTTATTCTCATCTTGTCATGTCGCCTGCCTTTTCCCTGTGTATCTGTGCCTTTCGGTAGTATAGCTCTGCTTTTACAGTTTTCCCTTTTCTGTACAGCTTCTCTGCTTTTTTGTGCAGGCTGGATGCTTTTGCATAATGCTGTGCAGAGTTTCTTGGAATTGAGAAATACCTGAGTCCCATTAATCCGATAATTACCGCCGAGAGCATGATAATTCCATATATCCTGTTTCTGCTGGAGAGGGCTGTTATTGCTCCTGTTATCAGATTGAATTTATTCTTGGATGAATTACTTGCATCCTCTGATTTATTCTTATTGTCTGAAAGGGAAAGCTCTTCAATATCATTTTTCTTTCCAAGTGATGATGAATCCCCATCTGAATTAATGGATAAGCTGGATTGGTTATTTTCATCTTCACTCTCAACAGGACTTTCTGAAATGTTTTTCTTGCATGTCCTTACCTGCTCAGGTGATTTTGCTGTTTTGCATTTTTTCAAGTCTGTGCATGTCCTTATCTCAATTCCATTCTCAGAGCATTCGCTCCATTCAGTGCATGTCCAGTTTGATGCACAATAATAAATTCCGCCTCCACCACCGCCGCCAGAAGAGCCTGATGAGCCTGAGCTGGATTCAGGAGGCAAGTCTTCCTGAGAGTAAGTAACAAACCGTGTGAAGTGCTTTGTCCAGATAATTAAATCTGTGCCATTATTTATTTTGCAGTTTCCCTCGGAAGAAAGCGAATTACCTGCATCCTGAGAATCATTTACGCACAAGGTTTTGATTGCTGTGAATTGGCTTGCACGATAATATCCCAGGTCTTTTCCTGATTGCCCTGCCATGAGAATTCTAACTGCCTTGTCAAAAACAAGCTTAATGTCATCTGAGCCAACCTCAATTACCGACGATATTCCGCTGACAGATTTGCCATCATCAGGATTTACGCTGACATTTGAAGATGATTTTATTCTCGGAGTGTTTACAATCCCGCTCCAGTTTATTGTGCCTGAGAATGTCAGGTTTTCAGGAAGGCTGAGGATTATCTTTCCTGATGATGTATTTGAGATGATTATAATCTCTCCTGACAATGTTGCATTTCTCGTCGCATTTCTCTCTGTAATAAGCAAAGCAAGATTCAATGTCGCATTTGACACATTAAGTGGAATCGTTATATTCGCCGCAGGATTGTTAATTGGGATAATTATTTCCGTCGAGGATTCGTTAAGTGTTGTGTTTTCTCCAAGAAGAACCTGATAATCTCCTGATAAACCGAATTTATTCATGTCAAGGTAAAATGGTTTAAATGAAATATTCCCTGAGATTCTGTTTCCTTTTCCTGACGGGTTTAATGCAGGCTCAAATGGACCTGAAAAATTCCCCCAATAATTGAATGCTGCATTGATTTCAGAGCTTGCATTATTCCTTATTCCTAACGAGCCTGTACAATCATTGTTCTGGATAGTATTGTTCTGGATAACTATCCCTGATATATTCCCCTCGATATAAATGCCTTCGCAGTTATCTTTTATCATGCTGTTTGTGATTGATGCCATTGATATGTTCCTCAAAAAAATCCCTTTGCTGTTTCCTTCTGCAATAATGTTCCTGAGGATAAAATCTTCTGATGCCTGTGCTGAGTCAATTGCAATTCCATATCCCTGATTGTTTGATGCTGAAATATTTTCAAGAGATACATAGCTTGCATTGCTCAGGAGGATTCCGCTTCCTGAAAAATCAGTTCCCATTGAGAAGGCTGTCCTGAAATCCCTCAGAATTAATCTGGCTGTGGAATTCCCACCTGAAGAGATATTAAGTATCGGAGTATTTTCCGAGGAGGATTTTATTATTGTTGCTGATGTGCCATTTCCATTTCCTGCTCCTGAAAGCGTGATTGTTTTGCTGAGACGAATGTTCTCTGTGAATGTGCCTGATTTTAATGTGATTGTGATTGTGCTTCCTGATGTTGCATTATTAATTGCATCCTGTATCGAGGAGAAATAATTTCCCTCTGTGTTTGATATTGGATAAAAGCCTGATGTTTCAGGATATGCTGATGAAAGCCATGGGACAAAATCAACATTATCAGATGAATTGTCTCCCTGATAATCCTTGTTGTAAGTGTTGGATGAGCTTTTAGGCCCTGATGAATTTCCCCAATAATTGTTTTCTGCAATCAGCTTTTCCATAGCAAGATTGTTTATTCCAAAAAAGGAATTATCATAGATGTTGTTGTAAGTGAGGTTTATTGCAGAAACTGAAGACGAATCATCGTCAAGGAATATCCCTGAATACGAGATATTTGAAATATTGTTTGCAGTTATTGAAATGCCTGCTGATGATGTTATGTTAATTCCGATTTTACAGCTCATGATATTGTTTTCCTGAATGTTTATGTTTGATGAGCTGCTTATCCTAAGGCAGCTGCCGGCATTTGAAATCCTGCTTCCTTTGATTACTGTTCCTGAAAAGTCAAGAACAGGATTTACCGGCAATTCATCCCCGAGAAATATGCCTGAATTGGAAACACCGCTTATTGTTGAATTTACTATCTGGATGTTTGAGAGGTTTTTTCCGACGGCAACAATACCGTATTCATAATTTGTAATGTTGAAATTGATAAGAGTAACATTCTCAGATGATATTGCTGTTGCATTCCCATTTCCTGTGCCTGAGAGATAAGCATTCATGAATTGGATTGTGAGCGGCTTTGTGATTAGCAGGTTTTCATTAAAGTTTCCCGAGACAACAATTAGTGTATCGAGATTTTGAGCTGAGTTGATTGCTGGCTGAATCGAGGAGAAATCGCATCCTGAAGCGCAGACTGTTAATGTCTGCGAATATGATATTGGAATGATTACAAGGATTATTACAAGTGATAAAATTAAGCTGTATTCTGATTTATAATCGAGCATTTTAAACAACCCTTTTATTCCCGAATCCTAAGCAGCCGAGATTACCGCCTGAAAAAGGATTTTTTTTTATAAACCTTTCTTTAGAATCAAGAGATTATGAGGAATTAGCAGGGACGAATGTGTTTATCGTAATAGAGCCTCGAGATTTCTTCTCTCAAACCAAACTGCTTTCATGCCCATCTTTTCCTATCCTGATTATGTTATCAACAAAACTCTCAATCTTTGGCTCATGCGATACGATAATTACCTGCTTGATTCCAATCTGCCTTAACACTTCCCTGACCTTGTCAAGCTGCTCACTTGAAAATCCGTCTGTCGGCTCGTCGAGAATCAGGATGTCTTTAGTGTTTATCCCGCTTATAATGTCATTGATGACTTTGTTCAATGCAAGGCGATATGCAAGCGCAACTGCTGTTTTCTCTCCTCCTGAAAGATTGCCAACAGCAGTTTCATATCCGTTCTGCTCGATAACAGGAGTGAATCCATCATCTATCCTGACAGAGATTGTTTCATCATCAATCAATGCTGAAAACCATTTCTGGAATAATCCATTGAACTCATGCTGGATGCTGAACATGATGTGCTTCTCAATAATATCCATAAGGTTAAGGAACATCTCATCAACCCATAACTGAAGCTCGCTGATAAATGAGAGCTTTCCTTTCATCAATTCCTTCTCGGATATTTCCTTTTCAAACCTCTGGATGCTTTCCTGAAAATTTGCCTTTTCGCTTTCATGCCTTGCCTTTTTTTATTGATGCATTCCTTTCTCTTGCTATTAATTCGTCGAGATTATGCTGGATAAGGCGATATTCTGCCTCTATGTCCTTAAATTTGACCATATCCTCGGAAAGCTTTTTGTTGATTGCATCCAAAGCCAGAATATCGTCGGAAATTCTCCTGTTTTCTGTCTCAAGCTTTTCAAGCTCTGATTTTCTCTCTGAAATTGTCTCGAGCTTCTGCTTCATTAACCTTGACTGCTCTGACTTTGACTTTAACAATGCCAAATCCTGTTTTGCTTTCTGGATAGATTCCTTTGCATTGTTCAACTCTGTAATTTGGATTTCTGCCTGCTTTGCAAGTGCATCTGCTTTTGTTTTCTCGTCTGAAGAAAACCTTTCCTTATGCTCATGCTGAACTTTCTGGAAACATTGAGGACAACTATCCATGGAATTTATCTTTCTGATTACTTCCTGAATATTTGCAATTTTTGCAGAAAGCCTGCTTATGTTTGATGTAAGCTGGAGAATATTTGCTTCTGATGAATCAATCATGGATTCTTTTTTCATGATTTCATCGAGAAGCTTTTCTGAGCCAGCCACAAGAGCATTGTCAATGGATTTTTCTGCTGACTCTATCTGGGATTTTGCTCTTGTGATTGCATCAATATTTCGCTTCAAGGAATCATTGCTGCTGCTTATCTTTGCATGGGTAATCCTGATTTCACTTTTTATCTTATCGAGGCTTTTTATTCTTGCCTCGGCATCTGCCTTTGCTGATTTTGCCTTCTGGATTTCATCGTCGAGCTTTTTGATAACGCCATTCAGAGCAAATATTTCTGACTGTGTTTTCTTAAGTAACTCTTCTTTCTGCTTTTTATCTGATTTCTGCTCTTCCAAATCAGCGCACATAAGCTCAATGTATTTTTTTCTTTCCTTCAGAACGCGAATCAGTATTGAGCAATTTTCCTTTATCCTCTTGTACTTGTCAATGTTGAAAATCTTCCTGAGTATGTCAAGCCTTGTTTCTGAATCCTCGTCGAGAATCTCCTTCATCTGCTCCTGCGGCGTGTAAACAGTATATCTATAAACCAAGTCTTTGTTTTTCGGGATAAGCTCTTTAGGATAGCCAAGAAGGCTGAATATTTCTGCCCGCAATTCTATCGGTGAGCAGATTTTTCTTGAGCCGTTTACTGAGATAAATCCCTCGTCCTGAGAAACATCCTCTCCAGAACGCTTCAGCCTTCTCTTGATAATAATATCACTGGAATCAAGCTGGATGCAAAGCTCAACAGCTCCTTCATTTTTTCCATGCCTTAAAAGCGTCGAGCCTGTGAGATAAGGCCTTCTGATTCCGAACAATGCAAACTCAATACCGAGAAGAATTGATGACTTTCCAGCTCCAATGTCTCCTGCCAGAAGAGTTGTTCCCTCTGAGAAATTTATCTGCTGGCTTTTGTAAGAGCGGATATTCTCAAGCCTGATGGATTTGATAAGCATACTTTAGGTAAAAGTGCAAAGATTAAAAAGTTTGTTAAATTATCTCATGATAATGGCAAGCCACGCAATTATAGTAGGAGCAGGAAAAGGAACAAGAATAGGAGCAGAAATAAACAAGATACTCCTGTGCCTTGACGACAAGCCTGTGCTATTTCATTCCATAAAGCCATTTCAGGAATGTGATAAGGTTGCCAGCATTATTCTCGTGTGCAATAAGAATGACATTGGCATTATATCAGAAATAAAAGAAAAATTCAGCCTGAATAAAGTTATTAGAATAGTCGAGGGCGGAAAAGAAAGGCAGGATTCTGTTTATAACGGCATTAAATATCTAAATGCAAATCCTGACGATATTATCATTGTCCATAATGCAGCAAACCCGTTCACAGACAAAAAGCTGATTGAGGAAATAATCAACGAGACGCAAAAGCATGGAGCAGCAGTCTGCGGATTTCCGTCGGAGAATACAATAAAGGAAGCTGATGATGAATTGTTTGTATCAAAGACAATTGACAGGAAAAAGCTGTTTCAGATTCAGACACCGCAGGCAGCAAAATTCAGGATTATCAAGGAAGCCTACCAAAAAGCATATTCTGAGAATTTCTATTCCACAGACGATTCAGCATTAATTGAGAGAGCAGGATACAAAGTCAGGATTGTTGAATGCCGGAAAGAAAATTTCAAGATAACAACAAGGCTTGATTTGGAAAATGCTCGCATGCTGATAAATGCTGCAAGAGTCGGAATCGGGCAGGACTCGCACAAATTCTCGTTGGAAAATAAAAAGCTTGTCTTGGGAGGTGTTCATTTTCCAGACGAGAAAGGCATGGAAGCAAACTCAGACGGAGATGTGATTCTTCATGCTGTAACAAATGCGCTGAGCAATGCAATAGGCGGAAACTCTCTCGGATTCTATGCAGATGAATTATGCAGGAACGGAATCACAGACAGCAAAGAATACATTAAGCCGATTCTCGCTGAAATAAGGCAAAAAGGATTCAGGATAAGCAGCATAGGAATATCTGTCGAGGGCAAATATCCAAAATTCAGGAATTACGAGGATAAAATAAAAAAATCTGTCG
>CAZXRI010000030.1:8013-10051 GCA_964642765.1 uncultured Methanosarcinales archaeon
GTCGGTGAAATTCTCGGGATATCCAATGATGTCGTAGGATTCAATGCAACCTCAGGAGAAGAATTAACCGCATTCGGCAAAGGGCTTGGATTGATGTGCTATGCAGTTGCTGTTTTAGAGAAGGAATCAAGATGAAAAGCATCAGCATAAATTCAACAGCAAAAATTAACCTCACATTTGACATACTTGGAAAACTCGACGATGGGTATCACAAAATCGAGACATTACTCCATGAGATAAGCATTTCGGATGAGGTTATTCTGGAGGAGATAAAAGAAGATAAGATTATCGTCGAGTGCAGCATAATGGAATTGTCAGGAGAGAAAAACATTGCATACAAGACAGCAAAGCTTCTCAAGGATAAGCTGGGGATAAAAAAAGGCGTGAGAATAAAAATCAAGAAGAATATTCCAGTTGGAGCTGGCTTAGGCGGTGGCTCAAGCAATGCAGCTAACATCCTCAAAGGATTAAATGAATTATGGAACCTGAATCTCACAAACTTAATGCTTATGAGTTTTGCACAGGAATTAGGGACAGATGTGCCTTTCTTTATCGTCGGAGGAACAGCATTTGGATACAATCATGGGGAAATGCTCGAAAGAGTAAATCTAAATGAAAAATTCAAGCTCATTCTTATCAAGCCGGAAATTTCCGTCGAAACAAAGTCAGCCTATTCACTTGCAGATGCCCATGCAATTAAACTTGAAAAATCAAATTCAACCCAGAAAGCACTAAAGGCAATTGCTGAAAAAAAGCCCATCATAAATTTGCTCCATAATGATTTCGAGGAGGTTATATTCTCAAAATATCCAGACATCAAGGAAATCAAAAACACTCTTCTCGATAACGGTGCATCAGCTTCATTAATGACCGGCTCTGGCTCATGCGTTTATGGGATATTCCCCGATGATAAAATCCGCATGAAAGCATACGAAAAATTAAAAAGCAGATATCCAGTTGTGCTTCTGGCAGATTAAAATAACAAAACAAGATGAAAATCACAATCGCAAAAAGCTATGGCTTTTGCTGGGGAGTCCGCAGGGCATTGGATATAGCTGAAAGCATAGAAAATTCAGACAAAGGCGTAAATGTCCTCGGAAGATTAATCCACAATCCGCAGGAAGTTGAGAGATTAAACAAAAAAGGGATCAGCATAAAAGAAAATCTCGACGAAATATCTGACGGGACAGTTGTAATAACCTCTCATGGAGTTCCAGATTCAACAATTGAAAAAGCCAAGGCAAAGGGCTTTGAGGTTGTTGATACAACATGCCCGCTTGTGAAAAGCGTCCACAACATAACAAAAAACTTCGACAAGAAAGGATACAAAATTATAATCTACGGCGACAAAAACCACATTGAAGTCAAAGGAATAGGCGGAAACCTATCAAGCTATATCGTAATAAAAAATCATGATGAATTGCCTGAGCCAAACCCCGACGACAATTACCTTCTTGTATCGCAGACAACAATGGCTGTTGATGAATTTCTTAAAGTTGCTCAGGAGCTGAAGAAAAAAATACCCAATCTAAAGGTAGTTGATACAATCTGCGCGCCGACAAAAGAAAGGCAGTCATCAGCAAGAGAGCTTTCAAAACAGGTTGACATCATGATTGTCGTCGGAGGATATATGAGCTCAAACACAAAAAAACTCGCTGCTGTTTCATCTGAATATGTTGAAACGCATCACATTGAAAGGCCTGAAGAGATTAAAAAAGAATGGCTCACAGGAAAAAATCACGTCGGAATAACAGCAGGAGCATCAACACCTGATTATGTTATTGAGCAGGTAAGGAAGAAGATAGACGATATTAATTTTTAACCTTCTGAAAAAACTGATAAGCCCTAAACACCTCTTATTCCTCTTCCTCTTTCAAATCCAGAATATAATCTTCTTCATGTTCCCTATATCTATCTTCATTCCAATACATCATACTCACCCTGCCCTTGCTATATAAAGCGTTCCAGATATATAAATGTTCCCATTAAATTTTATAAACAATATAAAAAAAGGAAAATTTATATAACCAATACTAAT
>CAZXRI010000031.1:0-10035 GCA_964642765.1 uncultured Methanosarcinales archaeon
GGTTTTTACTTACACATTAATTATTAGATTATGACTTCGTGATTGAAATAGCGACGGGAAAAAGGAGGAATTAAAATGCAGGCAGAGTTAAAGCTAGTGATTGACGAGAGTAAAATTGACAGGATAGTGGACTTTGTCGGCATGTTTAAATCAATAGATGAATTACAGGAGCAATGGCACCTGAGCAATGAAGAATTAGAATTATTAAAAATTAAAGCAGAAATGAGGTACGGAAAACCAGTATTCCAAAATTCTTAAATCGCCAAAACCCAAACCCAACTGGTTTTCTGCCTCTTTCTCTTTATTAATCTTTGCTTTTCATTATGTTTTTGGCTAAACATGAAATCCAAATCTTTATAAATCACGTCCCTCTCCTCTAACCAAAAATTAAAAATGGCAAGAATTTATTCAAGAAGAAAAGGAAAATCTGGCTCGAAAAAGCCAATTAAGAAAGTTCTTCCTACATGGGTAAGATACAAGGCAAAGGAAGTTGAATTGCTTATTATCAAGCTTGCAAAAGAAGGAAAACCATTAGCAGAGATAGGGTTAATTCTCAGAGATACATATGGAATACCTAGTACAAGGCTTCTTACAAACAAGAAAATCAGCCAGATAATCGCAGACAAAAAGCTTACACCTGAATTGCCTGATGACCTGCTTGCATTAATCAAAAAAGACGTTCTAATTAACAAGCATCTCGAATCAAATAAAAAAGACAATAATGCAAGACGAGGAAAGAGCATTACTATGTCTAAGATAAACCGGCTTGCAAAGTATTATAAAAAAACAGGCAGGCTTCCAGCAGAATGGAAATATGATGCTTCAAGAGCAAGCATATTGGCTGAGTAAACAGTTTAATTCGTCAGTGTGTGGTCTTCCAATCTCTTTTTCATTACCATGAAAAAATTTTCCGACTAAAGGAATAAACGGCTTCCAGTTTATTTGTTTTTTCATTAACTCTAATCTGTCACCTAATCCTTTTACTCTCAGATACTGTTCTCTTAAAATAAATTGATTGAAGCTCATAGAATACACCTCATGCTTTCTATGATTCCCGACGAGAAACTAGTATTTATAACTTCCTTTTTTGAATATAAATCATATTCAAATTTCCAAATTTATTAGAAATGTTTACCTAATTGAAAAATTCGCTTGAAAATCGAATTTTTCAAAGTTCTCGATATTTAACATGGCTAAATTATAAAACCCAAATCTTTATAATTGAATTACATTTCACGCTTCAAATGCACGGAAAAGACTTAACGCAAGGTGATATTGGAAAACAGCTTTGGAGCCTTGCGTGGCCAACAATGCTAAGCATATTCTTTCATACACTCTACAATATTGTTGATGCGTTTTGGGTGAGCAAATTATCTCCTGAGTCAATAGCAGCTGTTAGCATCTCCCAGATAACTCTTTTTGCAATGGTTTCCTTGAGCATGGGCATTACAATTGGTTCAGGAGTGTTAATGGCAATGCACATAGGAGCAAAAGACAAGGAAGGGGCAGAAAAGATTTTTGGTCAGTCATTTTTATTGTCAACAATAGCTGCTGTTCTGTTCACAGCAATAGCCTTAATCTTCAAGAAAACATTTCTCACTTTATCAGGAGCAACAGGAAACATATACCCACTTGCTTTAGATTATTTTACAATAACTGCCATAGGCTCATTTTTAGTTTTTTGGATGATGTCTGTTGTTTTTGGATTTAACTCGCAAGGAGATAATTTTACAATGACCAAGATTTTTGCTTTCTCGACTTTGGTTAATGGTGTGCTTGACCCAATTATGATTTTCGGCTGGTTTGGGTTTCCTGCAATGGGAATTTCTGGAGCTGCAATTGCAACTTTAATTTCAGAGGCAATCGCTGTCGGTATCGGTGTATATATTCTTACAGGAAAAGACATGATGATAAGGTTCAGATTTAGTAATCTTGCCTTTGATTTAAGGCAGGTAAAGAAAATATTGAAGATTGGCTTGCCTGCTTCTCTTACGCAGGTAATTATGCCTGTTGGAATAGGAGCATTGACTGGGATTATTTCGCTGGCATTTCATGAGGCAGGAGCAATAAGCTATAGCCTTATCTTCAGGGTAGAGTTTTTTGCATTCCTTCCTGCAATCGGATTTGGAGTTGCATCAATGGCAATGCTCGGACAGAATATTGGGGCAGGGAATATTGATAGGGCAAAAGCAGTTTATAAAAAAGCCCTTGTTTTTGCTTTTGTCCTTGCGGTTTTGTTCGGAATAATCTCTGCAATTTTTTCAAGGCAGATTATCGGGATTTTTACTAATGATACAGCTATAATGCAATACGCATCATCATATTTGCTTTTTGCTCCTGTTTCGTTTGGTTTCCTCTCTATGGTGATTGTTGCGTCAAGCTCGTTTCAGGGTATCGGTAAATCATGGCCAGGGTTCTGGATTACATTTCTCAAGTTTGCTATAATAGCTGTTCCCCTTAGCTATCTGCTTACTGTGATAATGGGATATGGAATTATTGTGGTCTGGATTTCGATATTGGCAAGTAATTTTATAGCAGCAATTGTGGGTTATTCATGGCTGAAAAAAGCTTTGGATGGGATTAAAGTGCAGACTGTAGTGGTTTGATTTATGTAATGTATGTTGTTCACAGTTCAAACTCCTCGATAAACCCCAATATCATGCGATACTTCTCAAGATATTTGAATCCCTTGTCTGTCAGCGTAATGTATTTTCTTTCTTTCTCATCGGTCATTTCCTTGATGAATTCCTTTGCCTTCATCTCATCAAGATATTCAGAAAAACTCTGTGAAGAAAGATTTGATTTCCTGAGAAGAGGAGTTGGCTTTATTGAGTTATGATTCTCCTGAATAATCCGTAGGAAATCAAAAATTACCTCAAGACGCTCTCGCTTCCTGTTTATTTTATCCATTTCGCAACCTTGTAATAGATAGCAATGAACACAGCAAGGGAGATTATCTCAAGGACAATCTTGAATTCAAAATGCAGAAACCTTCTAGGAGCAACTAAGAAAAGGTTAATCAGCCAGAATACCGAGATAAGAAGGTATAATGTTCTTGCACTGAATTTCTTTTTCTCAGTATTGTGTTTTGCAAGGCTTATTATAACTGTAAATACAATAAGAAAAAACTGGAGTAAAGTAAGGAGAACATATGAGCCTGTGATAAATGCAGTGAGTGATATAATTACAGCAAAAATGTTTGAGAACACAACAAAATTCTTGTGGCTTATTTCTTTCCATAACGTGCTGTAAGCAAGATAGAAGATTGCCATTGTGCTGAAATATCCGACAGGAATCATGAAAGCTATCGGCGCAAAAAACAAGGATATATTGATGATTTTCCTTCTTAATTCAGGATTGGTTGGTTTGGTTGGAGGAATTCTTGGTATTGGATTAGGCTCTGCAATCTCATCATTCCTGCCGAAAATCCTTAGCGGAATTGGACCTGGGGGAAGTGTCAGGACAGTTGTTCCGATAAGCCTGCTAATTAATGCCATGATATTATCACTTGTTATCGGTATGCTTGCAGGTGTAATTCCTGCTTATCGAGCTTCTAAATTAAAGCCCGTGGATGCACTGAGGTATGAGTAAAAGAATTATAAATATTTGTCATCTATCGAGAATAAAATATTGCCAATGATTATAGGAATCTATAAAAACAAATCTGAATTCTGAGCATTTTATGAGTGATGAAATAAAAAGGAATAGTTTAGAGCATGAATACAGAAAGTTTGTAAGATTATTATTTGCAGAGAGATTTGAAGATGCCGCAAGACTTTTGAAAAGTACTAATGCTATATACACTATATTTCAGACACTTAAAGATAGATTCCCAACAACACTCGATAAACGCAGCGAAGCTGGTAATTTTTTGGATGCTGTTGCTGAAATCAGATATTCTGATGCTAAAGATTTATATTTAGGAAATCCTATCCTAATTGGGAGGGGATTAAGAGACCAATTTTCCGAACGTGGAGCAAATTTAATCGAGAGATTAATTATGTATGATGTGATAGACAGTGGTATAAATGATACTAAACTAAGACAGTTTAGACATAACTCAAGATTATTCAGGAATCTTTGTGGGAGCGAAATTACAAATTACATATCTCGTTTTCCTGAACTTGAAGAGATTGTCAGGCCAATGAGAATTGAAAACATTCCCTCTAATGTTCAAACAAAAGAGTTTGCAGAACAAGCAAGAATGTTTTATGAAGCAGAAAGAAGGTAAATATTATATAATCTGCCAGAATTAATTGTTTTATGGAATGTAAGAGAGTTGGGAATAAGTTTGTTCTCAGGCATGTAATCCCTATTTTCCTGCCTTCTCCTCAATCATCCTTACAATCTCGTCAGCCGCTTCTTTCTCAGATGTCCATTTCTGGATTTTCCCGTCGACATACACAAGATGCTTATCAGGACCGCCAACAATTCCAATCTCTGCACGCTTTGATTCTCCTGGGCCATTAACAGCACATCCCATGATTGCAACATGAACAGAATCCTTTATGTGTGCAGTTCTCCTCTCAATTTCCTCAGCAAGCTTGATAACATTAATGTCAGTTCTTGCACAAGTAGGACAGCTTGTGATTTCTATTCCTCTTTTTCTGAGTTTCAGGGATTTCAAAATACTCCATCCTGCCTTAACCTCCTCAACAGGCTCGTCTGAGAGAGAGACTCTGATAGTATCGCCGATTCCTTCCGATAGCAAAATCCCGATTCCAATTGCAGACTTAATCGAGCCTTCAAACTTTCTTCCTGCTTCTGTAACGCCAAGATGCAAAGGATAATCTGTTTTCTCTGCAAATTTCCTGTATGCTTCTATCATGATTGGAACTTCGCTTGCTTTCAAAGAAACAACAATATCATGAAAGTCCATATTCTCGACAAGAGAGCAATGCCTTAATGCACTCTCAATCATTGCAGGAGCAGTATATCCATATTTCTGCTCGAGATCCCTCTGCAGAGAGCCAAGATTAACACCTATCCTCATCGGAATACTATGCTGTTTGCATTGCTCAACAACCTGCCTGACTTTATCTTCTGAGCCAATATTCCCTGGATTGATTCTTATTTTGTCTGCATACTTTGCCGCTTCGAGTGCAATCCGATAATCAAAATGAATGTCTGCAACAAGCGGAATTGAAATGTTTTCTTTGATTGATTTTAATGCAATTGCAGAATCCATTGTCGGAGCGCTTATTCGGACAATATCGCATCCTGCTTCCTCGAGAATATGAACCTGCTTGACTGTTTCATCAACATTTGTTGTGTCAGTTGTTGTCATGCTCTGGACAGTAATATCAGAATTTCCGCCGATAGAAATATTCCCGATTTTTATCTTGCGGGATTTTCTCCTTATTGTGTCTGGGTTGATTAGCATTTTAGATTAACATTTTTGTTTGGCTATTTATTGATGACATTTACTGCATCTTTTATAATCTCTTTTATTTTATCCTTGCTCAGTCCGCAAATCTCTTTTTGCCTTGATTGTGATGCATGCTCCATAAAAATATCAGGAATCCCAATCATGCGGATATTTAAATTTTTGTTCTTCAGGCATTCAAGCACAGCACAGCAAAATCCACCTTTAAGTGTTCCCTCCTCGATAATAATAATATTTTTGCACTTGCCAGCAACCTTGTTTATCATATCAGTATCAAGAGGCTTTACAAATCTTGCATTTACAATCGTTGCAGAAATCCCAAGCTCCTTACATGCCTTTATTGCATCATAAATAACAGGTCCAACTGCGATAATTGCCAGATTATCATTTCCTTCAGAAAGAATCTCTGCTTTTCCAGTCTCGATTTTCCTGAAATTCTGCTCCAAAGGAACACCGATTGCAGCTCCCCTCGGGTATCTTATTGAACAGGGAGCATTAATTAAAGTCGCTGTATAAAGCATATTCTGCATCTCGTTCTCATCCTTAGGAACCATAACTACCATGTTTGGAATCTGCCTCAGGTATGCAATATCAAAAACACCCTGATGAGTTGCTCCATCATCTCCGACTAATCCAGCCCTGTCAATAGCAAATATTACAGGAAGATTCTGGATGCAGACATCATGAATAATCTGGTCATAAGCCCTTTGCAAGAATGTTGAATAGATAGCACACACAGGCTTTAATCCTTCTCTTGCAAGCCCTCCTGCAAATGTAACTGCATGCTGCTCTGCAATTCCCACGTCGAAGAATCTCTCAGGAAACTGCTTTTCAAACTCTTTCAGCCCTGTTCCTGTTTTCATTGCTGCTGTTATTGCAACAATCTTCGGATTGCTATACGCAAGCTTCACAATTGCATCAGAGAAAAATTCCGTGTAAGAAACTCCTCCTGCTTTTTTCAGCTTTTGCCCGTCGGAAACATTAAACGGAGCCATTCCATGAAGATTCTCCTGCTTATCGTTCTCAGCAAAATGATAGCCTTTTCCCTTCTGGGTTTTCACATGAAGAATAACAGTCCCTTTTGCATCCTTCAAATACCTCAATGTTGAAATCATCAAATTTAAATCATGCCCATCAACAGGCCCAAAATATCTTATTCCTAGCTCCTCGAATAATGAGCCCGGGCTGATAAGCGGCCTGAAAAACTCGTCTATCTTAAACCTCTTCTGGATATTATTTAGCGGAGCAACCTTGTGAAGAATCTCCCCGACGGATTTTCTGAATTCAACATACTCAGGATAAACACCAGATGCCTTTTTCAGATATGTTGAAAGCGCTCCTGTAGTCGGACTGATGCTCATGTTGTTATCATTAAGAATAATCAGCATGTCTGTCTTCAGGTAGCCTGCATTATTTAATGCTTCAAACGATATTCCTGATGTAAGAGCAGCATCTCCTGTTACTGCAACAACACTGAATTGCTCTTTTTTAATATCTCTGGCTTTAGCTATTCCAAGGGCAGCACTAATGGCTGTTCCTGCGTGCCCTGCTCCGAATATATCATGCTCACTTTCGGAAATCCTGCAAAAACCTCCAATGCCATTCTCCTGCCTGAGAGTATGGAATTTCTTTCTCCTTCCTGTTAAAAGCTTATGCGGATAATATTGATGCCCTGTATCGAATATAATCTTATCCTTAGGAGAATCATAAACATAATGCAAAGCAACAGTAAGCTCAACAACTCCAAGCGGAGAGCCTAAATGCCCGCCTGTCTGTGAAACAGCATGAATTATCTTATCCCTGATTTCTCTGGACAGGGATTTAAGCTCAGCAATAGTCATTCCTTTCAAATCCTGCGGAGAGCCAATCCTATCCAAATACCGATACTCTGAATTAAAAGAATATTCCTGCTTCTCCAATAAAATCACCGACGATACAAGGGAGGCAATTATTGATTATAAAGGTTTAGATTGGCATTATTGATAGTGTTATTGATTACACTTACAGGATAGTTATCCTCTCGCCAATTTTCAGCCTGAGAATTTCAGCTGCTCCTGAATTCTTCCTTGCAATCTCAAGAGTTCCAGAAGAGCCTTCAACCAGAAACAATCCTTTTCCAGAAGATTCATAATTCTCGAAGAAATCCAATTCTGCTTTAAGCTTTTTCCCTGCTGTAACATTATATCTTTTTTTCCCTATATGCTCTAAATTGGTAATTATATTCCCAAATGAATCAATCCTGACAACCTCTCCTTCCCTGCCTTTTCGATAAAATGCAAACCTTTCCATAATTTCAATTCTGTTTCCAAGCAGCTCAAACTGTTTTCTGCCCTCGATAAAGCCAGCTGACTTTGCAAAAACATCCCTTCCATGAAAAGTCTTGGATGCACCATTTGTATCAAGCTTTCTCGCATCAATTATTCCGTCTGATTTCATTGCTGGATACATCAGTCCGTTATCAGGCCCAACAAAGAAATAGTTTTTTGTCTTGACAGCAATTGCATTTCTTGAGCTTCCAACACCGGGGTCAACAACACACAAAAAAATAGTTCCTCTCGGAAAATACCTGTAAGATATAAAAAGAATCCATGCTCCCTCACGAATATTGTGGCTAGGCACATTGTTTGTAATGTCAATTATCCTTGCCTCAGCACACATTGTGCAGATTACTCCTTTCATTACACCAGCATATTCAGAATCTCCGAAATCTGTAAGGATTGCTATCATTCCAATTCACACCATACTAATACAACTATTTCTCCTTCTTAATCTTGCATCCACCAGATGGAAGAGCGCGGATTATATCGTCGAGACTTCCTCCAATAATCTTCTGGAGCATCTTTGCAATCTCGCTAGGCTTTTTATCTCCATGCAAAATTTCCATATATGCCTTGCTGTTTGCCTTTACTGCTGATAAAGGCGCGCAGAAAATCTTTCCTTCATCATTCATGCCGACAGCAAGATTAATTGAGTTGTCAATGTTGTTTTTCTTCCCGTAAATCATGAATGCACCCTTTGTGATATACTCGCCTGTCGGAGCTTTCTTGCTTACCTGCTCAGGATTAACATTGTAAACCTCTGTCGAGCTTAATCCCAGTTTCCATGCCTTTGAAAAGCTCGCTGTTGCATCTGCAGTTTCCTGAATAGTCTGCTTTCCAATTGGCTTGTTATCTGATTTCACGACGAAAAAAGGCGAGCCAGCCATTTCTGTATGAAACACTATATCATTATTTTCCGTGAATTTTTTTATCAGGATATCGTTGGTTGATGCGTCTCTTCCTCCTATTACAAGGAAACCCTCAGAACTCCTGAACCACCTGAATTTTTCATACCATTCCTTTTTCAGAGGTTTGGTGTGCTGAGAATATTTGCTTTTCTCCTCGGCAATTTTTCTTGTCTCCAATTCCTTTAATTTAACCTTTGATTGCACAAGAGCATTTTTTGCACCATCTAGCTTTCCTTTGAGCTTCTTGATTCTCTCAAAATAGATTCCTGCGTTCTCCTCAATAGTTTTCCCGACAAATAGCTTTATTCTTACCATTCTTCCAATCCTTTCTACTCTACGTAGTAATTTCCATATAGGTTTAAATAGTATGCGTATATTAAGTTTACCCTCGTGAAATATAAGTGAGAATATGAAAATGTGTGTGTCCAGAAAAGCTCAGATAAGGCAACTTGCAAAATGGGTTGTTATTGTCTTAGTTGTTACACTGCTTCCTATAATCGCTTATTCTGTATATAATGGGATTTCATGCAAAACAGCATTGATAGGATTTGAGAAGTCTGTCAAGGACATTTCATTAAGCCTTGACGAAGGAGAAACTACATTCAAGGATCTTAAATTACCATGCAAATCTGACACAGCATTTTTTGTTTCCCATGTTTCAGAAGCAAGCATCAAAAAGCTTGAAAGCAATACAAAGATAATTGAGAGGATGAATTCCAAGTCAATGCCTATTGACAATGTGTTTCTCGTCGGAAACAATATAATGAAACATTCCTTTTATGTTCCTCTGGCAAATGAGTCATATGATTATCTATGCGTTGACCTGTCATCAGGGAAAGTAAATCTCAGCTTTGAAAAAAAAGGCAATCTTCTCATGATAAAAAATCCTGACAGGAAATCAAACTGCGGAGCTGTCGAGGTTAGCCAAAAGTTAATTGACTCTGGCATAATCTCAGAAATTAACAAAACCCAAGACGATGTTTCAGAGAATCTCCCAGCAGATTCACTTGCAATGCAGATGCGCGCTATTGACAACACAGAAATCAGCAGGGAAATTACATGCCTTAATGATAAATTCAGCAATGTCAAGATAAAAATTTCTCCTGTGGATGGCAGAAAGATAAAAAACCCGTCTTATATTGAAATTATAAGCAAGGAATGCCTTAAAAAAACAGGCATAAAGAATGAAACTCTCGATATAATCAGCCCGAGCATTGGCGGGATTTCAGATATAACTAATATTGGCATATATTCCAGAAAGGATCCGATTGTAATTTGGGCTATGAAGTCGTTTAAGCTAGATGGCACTTTATTGCTAAAATATTCTGCCAATGCCTGCCTCAGAAAATGCTCTGCTGAAGGTATAGACGGAATTCTTCTTGCTGAAAAGGTTTTCAATCTTGACATTAATGATGAGATTTCT
>CAZXRI010000032.1:0-9654 GCA_964642765.1 uncultured Methanosarcinales archaeon
GTCCGATATTTACACCGAGAGGGCCTAATGCAGGACCTAATGGAGGCGCTGCTGTTGCTTTTCCTCCTTCCACCATGACTTTAACGATTTGGTCTGCCATTTTAATTGGATTAATATAAAGAAAGGTATAGAATTTGGCTTTGATTTATAAATTTGTTGGCGATTCTTCAAGAATTATTATTAACAGGTTTTGAATATTTGTCTGTAATCCCCAAAGCATCGCGTGTTTTATTTGAAGGATCCCATATAGCTAAAAGTAATAATCCATGATGATTATGCAGATATCCCTCAGAAACTCTAAATTTTTTCTATCTGTCCTTATATCTCTTGAGGTTTTACATCTAGGTGCACCAAATGCATAAATTGAAATTGCTTACCATTCTGTCAGTCAGATTTATATATTCCTAACCATTATCACCGACCATGAAAGGGATTATTCTCGCTGGAGGACTTGGCACAAGATTAGGATTGCTTACAAAGATTACAAACAAGCACCTTCTTCCTGTTTATGACAAGCCAATGATTTTTTATCCTCTTGGGATTTTGCTCAATGCAGGAATTAAGGATATTTTGATTATTTCTGGTCCTGAGCATTCAGGGCATTTCTTGAGACTGCTTGGCTCAGGCAAGGATTTTAATGCAAAATTCAGGTATGAGATTCAGGACGAGCCAAAAGGAATTGCACATGCTTTGGGAATGGCAGAGGATTTTGCCGAGAAATCAAGTGTTGCTGTTATTCTAGGGGATAATATTTTCGACGAGGATTTTTCAAAGGAGATTAATGGATTTAAGTCAGGCTCAAAGATTTTCCTGAAAGAGGTTCATGACACGGAGAGGTTTGGCGTTGTTGAGATAAGAGATAACAAGATTGTCAGCATAGAGGAGAAGCCAGAGAATCCTAAGTCAAATTTTGCTATGGTTGGATTTTATCTTTTTGATTCGCATGTTTTTGATATTGTGAAGACATTGAAACCCAGCAAGAGAAACCAGCTTGAGATGACAGAAGCTGTTGAGGGTTACATGAAAAAAGGAAATTTGCAGTATGCTTTTGTTAAGGGATTCTGGTCTGATGCAGGGACAATGGACTCGCTGTATAATGCTGCCGCTTATATGAGGAATAAGGCTAAGGCAGCAGATAAGTAAATTCACAATGATAATTCTGTTTTTAGGTGAGAATTTATGAAAATCCTCATTACAGGTGGAGCAGGATTTATCGGGAGTAATTTCATCAGATATATGCTGAATAAGTATCAATCATATAAGATAGTCAATCTCGACAAGCTGACTTATGCTGGCAACCTGAAGAATCTTTCTGATGTTGATGGGAATAAGAATTATTCTTTTGTTAAGGGAGATATTTGCGACAAGGAAATAGTCGAGAAAGCCATTCAAGGATGTGATGCTGTTGTGAACTTTGCTGCTGAGACGCATGTTGACAGGTCTATTATTGATGCAGGCTCTTTTATCAAGACAGATGTTTACGGAACTTATGTGCTTCTTAATACTGCTAAAATATTTGGCGTGAAAAGGTTTGTGCAGATTTCTACAGACGAGGTTTATGGGAGCATCCAAAAAGGTTCATTTACAGAGGAAAGCCCTCTTAATCCAGGAAATCCTTATTCGTCAAGCAAGGCAGGAGGAGATATGCTTGCATTGTCTTTTTTCAATACATATAAAACACCTGTGATGATTACGAGAAGTTCAAATAATTTTGGAGAGTTCCAGCATCCAGAAAAACTTATTCCTTTATTTATTACGAATATTCTCGAGGGAAAAAAGGTTCCTCTTTACGGAGACGGAAAAAATGTCAGGGACTGGATTTATGTTCTTGATAACTGTGAAGCGATTGATGTTGTGCTTCATAAAGGAATTACCGGAGAGGTGTATAATATTGCAGGTTGTAACGAGAAGGAAAATCTCGAGATAACAATGCTTATTTTGAAGTTGCTCGGAAGGGATGAATCATGGATTAATTATGTTAAGGATAGGCTTGGGCATGACAGGAGATATTCTATAAGCAGCGGGAAAATAAAGAGATTAGGATGGAAACCTCGTGAGAGTTTTGAGTCTGGGTTGAAAAGGACTGTTGAATGGTATCGGAAGAATAAAGAATGGTGGAAATATCTCAAGGACAAAAATGATGCGTAAGATTAGTAAATACATAAATAGGAGGATAACAGGATTGTCTGTAAAGCTTAACAATATTATTGTAGATTTGAGTAGAAATAATAGTAAAAGAGTTTATTCGTCTGGGATAAAAGAATTAGATGAGATAAGGCGGAAATCTCTAATAAGGACTGACATAAATGAGCATCTTGACACATTATTTGTTGAGTCACTAATTGTTAGGCCAAAATTAATTGTTGAGTTAGGTGTAAGAGGAGGTGAAAGCACTTATGTTTTTGAGCGTGTTGCTCGACTTACCAATTCAAAATTAATAAGTGTTGATATAGATGATTGTTCTAACCTCTCTTCTTATAAGGGATGGAAATTTATAAAGAGCGATGATATTAAGTTTGCTAACAGCTTTGCCGTGTGGTGCAAAAAGCAGAGAATAAATCCGTCAATTGATGTCTTATTTATTGATACAAGCCATTTATTTGAGCATACATTGAAAGAGATTGAAAATTGGTTTCCATTCTTATCGAGCAGGGCAAAGGTTTTTTTCCACGATACTAATATGGGTGAAGTATATACACGGAGAGATGGAAGCAAGGGATTTGGTTGGGATAATGAGCGTGGGGTAATCAGGGCGATTGAGAGATATCTCGGGGCACAATTGATAGAGACAAGTGATTTTATTGCTTATCGGAAAAAATTGATGATTAAGCACTATGCCCACTGTAACGGGTTAACAATCTTAGAGAGAGTGAAATGGTAAAATGAGCAAAATATTGATATTTGGTGCGGGATGGCTCGGGTATAAATTTAGAGATTATCTCAATGCAAAAATTAGTTTAGTGGATATCACCAATAAAAAATCCGTCGAGAATGAGCTAGATTTGCATAAGCCTGTGATAGTTATAAACACTGCCGGTAAAACAGGAAGGCCAAATATTGATTGGTGCGAAGAGCATAAGATTGAGACAGTTAATAGCAACATAACTGGGGCATTGGTTTTGTTAAAAGCCTGCTTGGATAGGGGAATTTATTTGGTGCATCTTTCAAGTGGATGTATTTTTACAGGAGAATCACCATCAAAGAATGGATTTACTGAAGATGATGCACCTAATCCTGTAAGCTTTTATAGCTGGAGCAAGGCAAAGGCAGATGAGATTCTTGAGAAGTTCCCCACCCTAATTTTAAGGATTAGGATGCCAATTGATAAAGAGCCAAATCCAAGAAACCTAATAACAAAGCTTGCAAGCTATCCTATGGTAATAGACGTAGAAAACTCTATAACGATAGTTGATGACTTACTCTTAACAACAAAAGAAATAATCAACAGAAGAAAAACCGGAATATATAACGTAGTAAATCCTGTGCCAATAAAACATAGGGAGATAATGGAGATGTACAAACAGATTGTAAACCTGAATCATGGATATACATTAATCAGCCCTGAACAACTAATTACAAAAGGTTTGGCAAAAGCAAGGCGTTCAAACTGCATATTGAGTATAAAAAAGCTTGAGAAAGAAGGCATTAATCTCCAGACATCATATGAAGGCATTAAAAAATGCATGATAGCGTATAAGGAGCAACTAAAGAAAATGTGATTTTGATGCCTGAAGTCTCAATAATAATACTTAATTGGAAAGGGAAGGATGATACCTGCAAGTGCATTGATTCTATATATAAGTCAGACTATAAAGATTTCGAGATTATTTTGATTGATAATGATTCGCAGGATGATTCATTGGATATTTTTAGAAAAAGATTTACTGGAAATAAGTTTTCAAATCTGCACCTAATTGCTAATAAATACAATGCTGGCCTTGCCGAAGGATTTAATATAGGAATAAGAAATTCTAAGGGGGATTATGTTTTTCTTCTTAACAATGATACTATGCTTGAGATGTCCTGCATTTCTGAGCTTGTGAAAAAAATTAAGTCTGATAAGAGGATTGCGATTGTTAGCCCAAAGATAAAGAATCTAAAGGCATACGGGCAGAGAGAAACGTCCGGGGCAATTCTTAATGTTTTGTTTCAAGTGATTGATGTGGAGAAGAAAGATTTTGAGACGACAATGGCTAATGGAACTGCAATGCTGATTAGAAAATCCGTGTTTGGTAAGGAGCCATTTGTTCCTGAATATTTTGGTAATTGCGAGGATATTTATATTTCAATTTTGGCAAGGATTAAGGGTTATGAAATCGCTATTAATCCAAATGCAAGGTTAATCCATACTGGAAGTGTATCTGTTTCAAAAGTCCCGACTTTAATGAGCTTTCATATGGATAAGAATATTATATTGGATTATTTTATCCTTTACAATACTTCAACCATTATCAGGCTCCTTCCATTGTTTGTGATGATGCACTCTATAGTTATTATGATGGCTATTTTTTCTGGGAATTTTGTGCAGAAGATAAAGGCAGATTTGTGGGTTATCAGAAACTTAGGAGTTATCAGAAGATGCAGGGATGCAATCAAAAAACAGAGAAGGATTTCAGATGAAAAACTTATTTTATCGTCCTTGAGTTATAAAATGCCAATTAGGGGTTTATTTGGCAGATTTGTTAATAGGGTTATTAAGATTTGCTTGTACATTGTGGGATTAAGAACAAGAGATATGTGAGAGCAAATTAGCTTTCTTATTTTCTATATGCTGTTTTCATAAATCGCAACAATAAGCGCATTTGCATAGCTGTAAGGCTCATTAAATTTTAAGCCGATAACCGAGTCAAAGTCTGCTTGGAGCCATTTGTTAATTTTTGAAATCCTCTTCATGCAGTAAATTTTTGTGAATCCTAATTTTTGCTGTTTTAATAGATTATCAAGTGAAGGATTGTATCCAACAGGGACTGTGATTATGAGCTTGCCTCCGGCTGAAAGAAGTGATTTAAGGTTATTTATTGCTTTTTCAGTTTTTAGTGAGTCAGAACCTAGGTTATTTTTATCCTGACCTTGCTCATTAAATCCTACATGCTCTATTGTTGAGATGCTTATTATCAGGTCGTATTTTTTTTTAGGTCTGAAGTCAATTACGTCTTCATTAATTACATTCGGAGCTTTTTCATATTTGTCAAGGATGTCATGCTTAACAGGATAATAATGAGAAAGCACATTGCCAACTTCAAGAATTGACTTGCCTCCTGAGTTGTTTATTATGCCCCATACTATTGGAATTTCAATGGCTCTCTCGCTTTCCCAAGTTGTACTGTGAAGATGATAGAAATAGTTATATGATTTGGAGTTGAATGTGAATGTTTTTGCTCCGAATAATTTGTAAAATGCAAAGAAGGAATAGTCACGAATCGCATTAAATGGCCAGAAATTCAGGGCTATCCTTATGCCTTTTCGCATAATATAAAAGAGCCCTTTTTTCTTAACAACCAATTTAGCTTGCAAGAATAATTCTTTAATTGTTTGAGGCATATTAATCAGCTCATTGTTTTTATTCCTGCAATCCTGCAATAGAGAGATGAATATTTGTTGAGTATTTTGATAAGGATTTTATTAATACCTCCTTTGACGTTTTTCTCGTCTATAAATTTGGATGACATTAATGGAGTTATTTCTTTGTCTGGTATCTTTCTCATGGATTGGATTTTTTTTCTTTTTTGGGTTACTGATTGAAGGTTTGAAAGTATCCAAAGATATGCCTTTATGCGGATTTTGATTGACTTCATGTCGTAGAGATTTACAAGAATGGTAAATAATGCTAATAAAGGAATGAGCTTTGTCAGGGTTTTTCCCTCATAAAATGTGAGTATGTTGAGGAGCTTGTTTCGTTCTGCAAGAAATTCAAAGTATCTGTTCCTGTTGATTTTTTTTATTGTTGCACTGCCCTCATGATATAGGACAGAGTTTTGGACTTGGATTATTTCATAGCCCATGAGGCGGATTTTCCAGCCAAAGTATGTGTCTTCTGCATAAGCAAAGTAATCCTTGTCAAATGGCAAGTCTACAAGTTCCCGACGGTAAAGGCAAGCTGATGTTGGTGTGAAGACTTTAATCGGGTTTTTTGGCCTTTTTTTTATATCGCTTCTGAATGCCAATGTCTGGAATAGTGAGGTTGTTCCGTACTCATCTATTTCATAGTTTCCATTTGGTGTCTTGTTAAATAGCCTCGGCTCAACTATCCCTATTCTTTTATCACTTTCAATGGCATTGACAAGCTCTTTAAGCCAGTTTTTATCAACGATAATGTCGTTGCTGAGCATCGCAACATATTTTCCTTTTGCGTGCCTGACTCCTGAATTGGTTCCTTCATCAAAGCCGAGGTTTTGCTTGTTTTCAATTTGCTTTACATATGGATAATTCTTCTTGATGAATTCTTGGCTTCCGTCGGTAGAGCCATTGTCAACTATTATTGTCTCTATTTTGTTTTTTGGGAAGTCTATTTTTTTTATTGAGTCAAGAAGGGCTTTGGTATAGCCTTTGCCGTTGTAATTAAGTATTACAATTGATACAAGAGGATTTGGTTTATTAAGTTTCATTTGTCAGATGCAAAGGATTGTGCAATATCTCTAGCAAGAATGAATTTTATATCCTGAGATGATATGTATCCGAGAATCTTGTCGAGCAATAGCGGCCTGTTTGCAGAGCCGATTATCCATGGGTGAAAATTCAGGTTGAAATATTTTCCTGAGCGGCTGAATTGCTTGAGAAGGGAATCGTAAGCATAGTCCATCCATTTTTTTGGAGATTGCTGCCAGTAATTCATCAAGCCCAGAAGGTCATTTTCAAGTGATGATGATATCGGTATCTCGAGGATTTTATCTTTTCTATAAGGGGAGAGGTTAGTAAACATATGCTGTAACTTCAGGCTGAGTTTTGCCAAGCGATATACTCCTACATTTTTTGAGCCAGGATTGGAGAACAATTCTGGAAAAGGCGTGTGCTGGTTGCTAATCCACTTATAGCCTCTCTCGCCAGCAACTTCATAAACAATATCACTGCTTTGCAGCCATGGACTTCTTAGTCCAATGATTTTATTTTTTGTCAATGGATTTAATGCTTTTTCTGTTTTCTCGAGGATTTTATGCAACTCTTCTTTTGTGAGCTGGTTAAAGTTTTCGTGCATATATCCATGCGATGCAATTTCATGGCCTTCTTTGTCGAGCTTTTTTATTAAGTCAGGATAGAATTCTCCGATTATGCCGCATGTGTTAAACACTCCTTTTGCCTTGTATTTGTCGAGAATATCCAGTATGTTTATTGTGTTGAGCTCTTCGTCGAAACTGCCTTTGTATGGAGCTTCCCAAAACCCTTCAAGGTCAAAAAATATTGTTACGTATTTCATTCTTCAGGAAACTTACTGGTATTTTTGGAAAAATTTTTCAAATGAATTGATGATGTGCTGTTTCATCTCTGATGTGAGGTTTGGATGGCATCCGACATAAAATGAGCGCTCGTGAATTATGTCTGAGTTTTCCAAGGATGTTGTTCTGATTTCCATTCCTTGTGTTACTGGCTGTCTCATTATGTTTGAACCTAGTATCGGCCTTGTCTGGATGTTTTGTGATTCAAGCCATTCGATAAGCTCGTCTTTTGTGAACGGAGCATCTTTCCTTACTGTGAATGGCGTCGAGAACCATACTGGCTTTGCTTTTGGGTATGATTTTACAAACTGGATATATTTCTGGTATTTGTCAAGGGCTTTGCAAATATAGTTGAAATTTTCAATTCTTCGGCTGACTATCATGCCTGATTTTTTGAGCTGTTCTATTCCCATTGCAGATTGCAAATCAATCATCCTTAATTTGTATGCAAGCCTTGTGTATTCCTGCATTTTTCCGTTTTCCTCGTCTCTGCCGCATGCCTTGAATGAGAGCAATTTTTTTCTCCATGATGGATTGTTGAATGTGATTGCTCCGCCTTCTCCTGTCGCTAATGTGTGTCCTGCGTGGAATGAGAAGCATCCTAAATGACCGAATGAGCCTAACTTTTTTTCTGCGTATTCTGCTCCGTGTGAATCACAGCAATCCTCGACGACATATAGGTTATGCTTTTTGGCTATTGACATTATCTTGTCCATGTTGCATGGATTTCCGAGATTGTGCGATACAAGGATTGCTTTTGTTTTTGGTGTTATTACGCTTTCTATTAAGTCAGGGTTGATGTCAAGTGTTTCTGCTTCAACATCTACCAATACAGGTGTTAACCTGTTCAGGGTTATTGCACTTAGTGCTGTTGGGAATAATACTGCTGATGTGATGACTTCATCCCCTTCTTTGAGAGGAGCATCAATTGTTTTGTCTGTGAGAAGTGCGAATGCTATGAGCAGGGCAGAACTGCCTGAATTAAACAGCACGCAGTCTTTTACTCCTATGTATTTTGCGAATTTCTCCTCGAATTCAAGAGTTTTAGGTCCTTCTGCAAGCCAGCCGTTTAATAGTGAGTCAACTGCGGCGATTATTTCTTCATGCCCGTATGCAGGCTCAGAATATGTTATCCTGTCTTTTACTGGAATGAATTGTTTTTTTCCTGCCTTGACATAGTTTTCTATCAAGCTGTAAATTTCTTCTCTGCCTTTGTCAGCCATTGTATTATACCTCGGATTTTGTGTTTTCTAAATGTATAAAAGCTTTGTTGTTGAGATTTTTCATCTCTTCGATATCTTTCTCAATCGGCATTTTGTTTATCCCTAAAAACGATTTCAGCTTTGAATTATCTAATGAAGTGTCATCAGGCCTTTTGATTTTCTGCCTGAATTCTGCCAGATTTATCGGATGGATTAGTGTTTTGTCTAGGGAGAATACATCTGCGATTTTCAATGCAAATTCATACCTGCTGATTCTTTGGTCTGTTCCGACATGGAACATTCCTTTTGCATCTTTTTTGTAGAGGGAATCTAATATCCGCGCAAGATGATTGACGAGAATCGGGCTGAAGTATTGGTCAGTATATGCTTTTACAGGGAGATTGTTTCTGAGGTTATGTATTACTGTTTCTGGAAAGGATTTTTTGTTCTGGATGTTCCAGCCGAATATTGCTGCCCTGATTATGATGTAATCTGCTTTTGATTTCTCGACAGCTTTTTCTGCCTCTGCCTTTGTTCTGGAATAATAGTTTACTGGACTCGGAGAGTCTTCTTCCTTGTACAGAGCTTTTTTACCGTCGAAAAGAAAGTTTGTTGATATGTGAATCAGCTTGGAATTGAGCTTTGCAGATTCTTCAGCAATGTATTTGGCTGCAAGGACATTTGATGCGTATGTTTCTTCCTTATGCGTTTCGCAGTAATCAACGTCTGTAAGCGCTGCTGTGTGGATTATTAGAGAGGGGTTTATTTTCTTCAGGAGAAGATTTATTGTGGATTTGTTCCGAAGGTCTATCTTTGCCAGATTGCATCCATCAAGGGGAAAGTAATTCTTGTAATATGTTGTATGGACATCATAAAAATTCCTGAAATACCCTATAACTGCCTTTCCCAAAAGCCCTGAACTTCCTGTAACAAAAACCTTTTTAGAATTTCTTGGCATTTTTCTATAAGATATCAGTAACTTCTTCTCATATGAGATTTTTTGTCCTTGACTTTTCGTCCTT
>CAZXRI010000033.1:0-9606 GCA_964642765.1 uncultured Methanosarcinales archaeon
ACAGCAATCCTTTTGATGGAAGCATAAAATGGGGAGTCTTTATTTTTTACAATTTTGTTATTTATCATTCTCGGCAGAAAGCAGGCTCCGAATAGAAATCCCCAGAATATCAAGAGAACAATCACAAAGAAAACCCATCCGAGATAATAACCTTTTTCATAAACCACAAGGCGATATTCTTTATTATTTTCTGCCTGCTCAAAAATTATGTCTGATGTCATTTCATTTGACCAGAGCTGTTTGCGGAATTTGGTGAGGAAGTATTTATCATCTAGAATCTTATTCAACTCAGTTGTGTATTTGACATCCTTTGGCTCAATCCATTTTGCATATTCTGTTTTGAATCCTTCTATTCCAGAAACTTTTGTTTTGTGATTTGCAAATACATAGAGGAGAACTTCGCTTGCTCCTTTGTTTGCAGAGGATATCTTAAGCGGATAGATGATATTCTCCGAGGAGAATTTTATAGAGAGAGGCTGGACAGTGCCTTCCTGCAGTCTTTGCTGAACAATGTTTTTCTTCCAGTAAACAACCTGCTTTACTTGGGAAGCAATATTTTCTTTCAGGGATATTTCGTCATGGTCTCCGAGGGATAATTTCTCCATCTCAATATATTCTGCGTCTGACAAGATTCCTGAGCCAAATATGAATGAGCCTGAATAGCTTTTCTCAGTTTTCAAATCATCAGAAGTTTTCTCTGCGAGATATAAGCTGATTTCGTCTATTCGAGAAAATGTTTTCCCATATTTCTGAGAGTATTTAGCTGCCAAGTCTGCCTCAAGTTTTGTCCTGAGAGCATTTCTTTTTTGCTCAAGTGTATCGTAAAGCCGTGATTTGACATCTCTTTTTACATTCTCAGAAATATCATTTTCGTTATCATACCAGTTTTGCTTTTCAGGAACAGTATGAAAGTATGCGATTATTTTTTCATTGCCTTGAGTGATTGCGTATGCTGCAACGCTTGCTAAATCCTCGGCAGTGTATTGTGATTTTTCTTCCAGAATCAATTTGCAGTAACCACCGCATTCTGCTTCCTTGAGCAACTTGTATTCTTCTGAATCCTTTGTAAAATACCAGACATTGCATCTTTCTGAGTTTAATGGCTGACGATAATCTGTTTCAATACATTCCCATGAACTCGGGATGTTTATTTCAGAGTTTAATTTTTCATGTATACTTGATTTTATTTCCTCAATAAGATGGCTTTTGTAATAGCCATTGTATTTTTCATAGTGCCTATTGTATTCATCTTTTGTGATTAAAACAGAAGGAACAGAAGACTTGCTGCGTGGATTTGTTATCTGATAATCATAATCGTCATAACCTCTGCTGCCACTATTAATCTGCTCAGAAGAATCCTCGTCGTAATTTAATGATGTATCACTTATTGCAGTGAGAGAATCATAATCCTTTTTTTCCATGATATAGTTTACAATGTCGTCTGTTAAAAGCTGAACTGCATTTTCTGGGTTTGTGATTTCAGGGTTGATATTCCTGAGTGATTCCAGCAATTTTGCATCATAAGGAGCAAGGTTTATTCTGGATGCAATGAAATACCATTTTTTCTGGATGTAATAGTCAAGAACAGATTCTGCTTCAGGAGATACTTTGTAATCATTATTTATTAACCATTCAAGAAGCGCTTTTGAATCCTCTGAGGAGAGAATTGCCACATCATAGATTCCTACCTGCTTTTGCTCGTGGACAGTTACTAAAGGTATATCCATCATTTTTTCAGAAACACCATAATATCCTACTCCCTTAGAAGGTGAACGCCTGTATTCCGGCTGTGTCAAATAATGTATCTCCTCGAATATTTTTGGAACTGACTTTTCCACATTAGGATAAGAAGGAACAGGTATAAGCCATGCAAAGTCATCCATTGTGCCTTTGTAAGTTGCCTCTATTATCATCTGCTCCTTGTTTCCGTCGTGCAGGATAATTGCTTTCTGCGTTGGCTCATAGATGTCTTCTTTGTAATATGTGCGAGGGATATATAATCCATCCGCAAACACTATCGTAGAAAATAATATTATTGAGAATATTAAACCGAATAATAGCTTATTGCCTCCATAATGCCTTATTTGTGCAGTTATATAAAATGGTTTTTATGACTTTTAATTGATTAGAAGTTATTTACTTGCTATATCTTCAAGCTAACAATCTGGCTTATACCGTCGGGATTCATGCTTACGCCATAAAGAACATTTGCTTCTGAAATTACACCATCATTGTGCGATATCATGACATACTGTGCCTTTTCTGAGTATTTTCTTATTAGCTTAGCAAGCTTTTCCGCATTATGCTTGTCAAGAGCCGCATCAACCTCGTCAAGGATATAGAATGATGCAGGATCATATTCCTGTATTGAAAATATGAATGCAAGAGCTGTCATTGTTTTTTCTCCTCCTGACAATGACCTTATATCTAAGAATTTACTACCTGTGATTTTGACCTTGACCAATATGCCTCCTTCAAACGGGCTTTGCTCGTTCTCAAGCTGGAGATAAGCATCACCTTTTGTCGAGAGCATTCCGAATATTCTCTTGAAGTTGTCATTGATTGTGCTGAATGTTCTCATAAATAACTCTGTTTTTTTAGTTTCAATCTCAGACATCATACCAAGCACGTCAATTTTTTCTTTTGTGAGTGTCGCTTTCTTTTCCATTAATCCATTATATTCCCTCTCGACAGTCTCATATATCTCAAGAGCGCGCATGTTTACGCTTCCGATTTCCTGTGTGAGCTTTTCAAATCGCGATATTTCTGATTTTAGAGAACCCTCATCTCTGGACTTGTCTATCCTGACTCCTTCATACTGCTGGAATTCGTATTTTAATCCTGAAAGCTGGGCATTTATCTCTGCAATTTTCAATGACATTGTATTGTTCTGGATTTCAATCCTGCGAGAATTCTCTGATTTCTCCTCGATACATTTCTCGTCAGCCCTTATTGTCTCTTCTATCTTTGATCTCTTTGCAAACAGGTTCTTGAATTTTGCATAGAACTCCTTTGCTTCATCTTCTTTTGTTTTAAGAGAAGAATTCTTTTCCTTGAGTGTTTTTACCAACTCTATTGATTCTGACTTGAATGATGCCTCTTCCTTCTCAAGCTGTTTTTGAATCTGACTGCTTTTTTCCTTTTCAGGCACAAGTATTGTTGATATTTGAGAATCAATATTTCTTAATTCTGCGTCGAGGTTTATGACTTCCTCAGAGAACTGGGATATTTTCTGGCTGAATGTATTTAGTTCTGCAAGGATTTTCGGATCCCTTATTTCAGAAACCTTTGACCTATGGGTTTGCTTCTGGATTTTCAGCTGCGCAAGCTCCCTGTTTTTTACCATGATGCTGTTTGAGATTTCTTCAATGTCTTTCTCGACTTTGGCAAGCTCTTCATTCAGCTGTTTTTGCCTTTGCTTTGTTGCATCCAAATCACCTGAATCAAGGTGCATTGATTTTTCCATCTTGATTATCTCTGCCTCGAGAATTGCCTTGCTTCCTCGCAGATTAGAAATTTTCTTCTCGTTCTCTGCCCTTGCATTTTCAATGCCTGCAAGCTGTCCTTCATATTCTGCTTTTTTAACTTCAAGCTGAGATATGTTTTCTGTCAATTCCTTTTCCTTGAATCCAATTCCCTGCCTTTTCTTATCCCTAAACCCGCCTTGCATTGCTCCTGATGTTTCTGCCAAATCACCCTCGAGAGTTACCATCCTTGCAGAGCCAATGCCTATTCTCCTTGCAGTGTCAATGCTCTCAACAACAAGGGTGTCTCCAAAGATGTATGAGAAAGCATTTCTATATCTGTCATCGAACTTTACTAGGTCGATCGCCAATCCATGGCATCCTCTTGAGTCAATGAGTTTTTTAACTTCAGGAGATGCTGAGCGTCCTCTTACTTTGTTTAATGGAAGGAATGTTGCAATTCCAAGCTTGTTTTCCTTGAGATAGCGGATTGCCCTTGCCGCTGTTTCATCATTGTCAACAACAATGCTTTTTAATCTTGGGCCTGCAGCGATTTCTAAAGCAAGAGAGAATCTTGCATCTACATGCCCAAGCTCTGCAATTGTCCCATGAATGCCTTTAAGCTTGTCCTTTCCCTCGATAATTGCCTGCACAGCCCTATCGCCATAAGCCATTTCCCTTATACCAACTGCTCTTGCATTAAGCTTTGCCAGCTCTTCCTCTGCTTTTCTCAGGCTGTCTTTTGATATTGCAACCTGCCTTGATAATGTGCTGTCATAGTCGAGAGCCTTGTTCAAGTCAAGTGTTGATTTCTTGAAATTTTCCCTCATTTCCTTGAGCTTGGTAATCTGGTCATGATGCTCTTTCTCTATGTTAATGACTTTCTTGATATTCTCCTCTGTTGTGCTGACAAGATAAGCAATCCTGTCCTTTTCCCTGATAAGCTCATGCTGTTTTTCTCTCTGGGAATTTATTTCTCTCTGCATCTCGTCTGCTTTTTTGTCAATCTCCTCGATAAGCTTTTCAATGTCGCCAATGCTGTCAAGGTTATGCTTTTCCTTTAACTGCTTGATTTTTATCTCGAGAATCCCCTTTTCCTTTAGCACAGATGATTTCTGCTTTTCGTTCCATGTTTTCTTTTCTGAAAGCTGCTTTATCTTATCCTGAATGTTTTCAACTTCCTCAGCAAGATTCTTTTTTCTCTCGGTAATTTTCTGGACTTCATTGTTGCATGTGTCAATCCTTGAATTGATTTTGGTTATGTCAATCCTAAGGTTTTCAATATGCTTATTCAGTTCAAGCTGGCCTTTTTCGCCTTTTACCTCTATTTCATGGTTGATACTTTCTATCTCAGAACGCTTGCTCTCAATATCTTTTTTCAGCTTTTCTATCTCTGCCTTTAATGACTCAAACTTTTTATTAGAATCTGTGAGTTTCTCGTCTATGTTTTGCTTTTCTGAATCTTTCCTGTCAATCTGCACAGCAACAAGAGATGCCTTGCATTCCTTGATTTTGTCAGACATCTCCTTGTATTTCAATGCCTGATCCCTGTCGTGCTTCAGCTCTTTCAGGTGTGTTTCTCTCTCGGTAAGGATAATCTCTGCTTCCTTTAATCTGGCATCAACATTATCAAGCTCCCTTAATGCCTTCTGCTTTTTGTCTTCATAGATTGAGATTCCAGAAATCTCCTCGATAAGCTGTCTTCTTTCCTGAGGAGGCTGTTCAACAAACCGAACAATGTCTCCCTGAAGAATTATGTTGTATCCGTCTGGATTTATTTTCGCAGCAGAAAGCGTATCGAGAATCTGCTCTCTTGTCATAGTCTTGTCATTAATCTTATAGACTGACTGTCCTTTTTCCTTGACAATCCTGCTGATTTTTATCTCGCTGTGCTCAACTGGAAAAAGCTTATGCTGGTTGTCAAAGTAAATAGAAACCTCAGCGAATTTTGCTGGATTTTTCTTCTTTCCACCGTTATAAATGAGGTTTGATGCCTTCTCGACTCTGAGGGACTTTGCAGAGCTTTTTCCGAGGACAAAACAAAGCGCGTCTATTACATTTGACTTCCCGCTGCCGTTTGGTCCAAGAACACAGTTATAATTATCATTGAACAGCATTTCAGTCCGCTTTGCAAATGACTTAAAACCATGCATCACTATCTTGTTGATTCTTGTCATCTTTAAGAGAAGGATTCCATTTTGGGCATTATTTAAACTTATCCCTTCTGTAAACAAAAGGTGGTTTATTTTGTTTGTGTTGTTATGGTAGGGTAGTAAAAGTAGGAAGATTTAAATAGGATGACTGCTTAAATTGCCATAATTAGAGATTAAAATGAAACCTAATCTAACCTTAGAGATTACACTTGAAAATCTGCTTGGACCAATAGCGATAATGGGTTCTATAGGAGAAACAAAACAGCTCATCTCAAGTGGAATTCAATTAATAGAACTTCCTCATGAGGCAATCAAAAACCCAAATAGTAAGGCAATCGTAGAACATAATCTCAGCGATATGATTGGGTATGCTTCTTACAACAATCCATTCCAGCCCAAAGAATCCGACCTTTACCTGATGTATATTACCGACGGAGTTATAGATGTTTACACTTTCTCACCTGAAATAAGGATTCATGAGCCGCATAAAAAAATGGCTGAGCTTATAGCAAAAATAGAAGCAGGCAAACTTCGAGTGCCTGACACTTCACAGAAATACCAAAATAGCCGCATAATCAGATACCATAATGTTGAGCCAAAAACACTTGAGATTACACACACAGTCATAGAGAACATAATAACACGAGAAAGAGAAGAAGTAGTTTACAGAAAAACTAACCAAATGCCTAATGTGGGCATAGACTTCGATTATACCGCTTTTGCATCAAATACAGCAGAACAGTTTACTCTCGAGGATTATACCAGATTACTCGCCCAGAACAACCAGCCGTTTGTTTTCCATACACAAGGAAAAATAGGATATATTAGAGAGCAAAGGGCAAAAAACCAGCAGGTTATTACCACAAGCGTATCTGCCTATCTTGGCACACAGACAGAGCCAGAATTTCAAAAATGGGTTGACAGCCAATTCCTAAGGATAGTTCAGGAAGACATATTGGACAATCCCTCTGCAAGATTCAAAGATGAGGACAATTACCTAATTCTCATCGACAGCAGTGGAAAGCATATCTACATCCTTGATTCTCAAAATGGTGAAGAGCATAACAGAATTATACAGGCAAATATTTTTGTGCATCATTATCAAAATGAATCCAACAGAGCAATTGGAACACCTCCCAGAGATTTAGCCCATGCCTTGGATGAAGGAGTAAATATCGAAGACATCGTAAGCAATGGCAGGGGAGGAAACTCTATCTCAAGCAATGTCTATATGAGAAGAGTATATACCTCAAACAGCACAAATGGAATTATCTATGGGCAAAATACATTTGTAAAAACACACAAAGATCCAAGAAGAGCTGATATTGAATTCAGAGTATATGAGGCAATGAAAAGAGCAGGGATTCCTGTCGCTGATGCTAAAAGAATAGACGACACAACCTTAGAAGTAACCTATGTCGGATTGCATCCTGAATTTCAGGACACGAATGCATGCCTCCTCGCAGGAAATGATAACGCAAAATTAACATATTTCAGAGACGCATTAGACAGAACAGCCCAGCACCTAATGGTTATGAATCCTCCTGATGGAAAAGGACATATTTCAGAAGAGGACATTGGATATCTCCGAGAACAGAAGATTGCAAGTATTGCAAGGCATTTTTATCCTGACGAAACAAATAGCTCGGCAGTTCCAGAAGAGATAAAAGAAAAAGTTCTAAGGGTTGTAAGAGATGAATACGACACATTCAGGGCATTAAAAGCTCTCCATTATAGTGCATCAGACCCTGATTTTGAAGAAGCAAGGGAAATATATACAAGGCTTATCTCAGCCAAAAAGGAGCAATACATGCAAAGATTCGGAGCTGTTCTCACAGACGAATTTGTAAGGAACATTGCAGTCAAGTTCAGACTAAAAGAGCACTATGACCCTTCAAAAGACTTTATGATACACGACACAGAAGGAAGAGCAATTTACCGTCATGGAATAGAAAACTTTGAAGAGCTAAGCACAGTAAGGTTTGACTTTGACAACATATCCATGAGTCTAAAATTTGTAGAATTATCCTTTCTCTTAGATGCGTACGGCAATGACCTTACTGACGAGCATAGACTTGAATTATTCAATTATGGATTAAATGCGCTCGGCCATGACTTAACAGAAGAAGGAAGGGATGTAAGCATTCCACTTGCACTTTCTCGCCTGGAAAGAAACACCTTGCAAACTGGTCATGCGCTCGACGAAAAATCTCCAGAGGAATCATTGCACTATTTCAGGATTGCAGAGCAGATTCTTCGGCTAATGGCCAATAACACAGGATATTACTGGACTACCGACGAAGCAAATACATATCAGAGCAAATATGACACAACAATAAAAGAGGACTTATCCATATTGCATAAATCAATGGTTGACCATTTTGGAATGGCATATCAAAGTATCATCGCAAGATAAGGCCCGAACATATCATAAAGCATCTGCTCAATGTTCAGAAGGTAATGCACCAGAATAAGTGACCTTGATGGCTTTGCATCAAATTGCTTATGTGCCTCATTGACAACCTCTTTTCTTATCTCTGCAAATAACCTCGCCTTTTCTGTATCAAATTGATAGAACGACTCATAAAAAATACTGATAGAACTATTCACCTTTGCAAACATTGCAAATATTTCAGGGCTAATCTTCATGTCTTTTCTTTTATCGTCTGAGATATAATCGCACAGGAACTTAAATTCATCTGCAATTTTTTCAAGGCTTTCAACAATAGTATAGAGAAAGATTGTCCTGTTTTGCTCTCTGTATCCATATTTGTTCAAATATCTCCTGAGAAAATGCGTGAACTTGTTATTTGTCTTTTCTAGATTCTTCATTTGTCTTAATGTTTCTGCGTCTTTTTGCTTTAATGCATTAAGGATTCCTTCTCCCATTGATTTCAGCAATAGTAAAGTCCTCCTGAGAATTGTGTCAAACTCCTTTTCATTTGGCTCTGAAATGCTTCTTACAATGCAGTAGCCCTTTCCCTGCTCGACAATCTCAAAAGACATTGCCTCTAGGTCTATAGCCTGCTCAACTGCCTGCATATCTTTTTGGTCAGAATAGGAAATTTTAATCTCATCGTATCCTGACTTGTACATTGCATCAATTGCGCGCCTTGAAAGCAGTCCAAAATCAGTCACATTAAGGGTTCCTTGTCGAATAACTGGCATAGAACCTGAACTGATATGCAGGTTGCCCTCTGCTTCTATGATGTCAATATCGTCGCCTTTCTTTATGTTCTGTTGTTTTACCCACTTAGCAGGCAGAGATGTAACAAGGCAGTTCTTCCCGAGCTCTATGACTTTCCGCTTCATTACAACAAGGAAATCTTGCTTGTTTATATGGTTTTCTAAAGTATATATGGTTATATGGCTACATATATATTATATGGGAAAAGTATATAATCTGTTTCTCATTCTTTGTCATTTAATAGTAGATATAAACTAACAAAGGTGATGATGAAAAATGGAACAACAAAATAGAGTTAAAAGTTTACTTGATAGAGTAAGGCAACATTTGCCTCAGAGCAGAGAGAGCAAAAGGCAGGAGCAATTTGATGCTGCTGTAAATGGATTTTTAGGACTAAGGACAGGAGACAAAGTATCAGGCTTTGGAAATCTTGTTTTTAATACCTATGAATCTTACAGAAGAGACATTACCCATTTAGCTAAGAGGCTATCAAGTGAGAACTTAACTGATTTCTATCTCAGTTTAGTCAATATGAGTAATAGACCTTCCTTGCATGGAGCAAGGGATAAAGAAGGAAAAGTGTATGAGTTACTTGAGAACCTTTTAGGAAACGAGGTTACAAAATCTCCTAAATTTAGGGAAACGGTTATAAAACAGATTACAAGTGATGATAATCAGACAGTATGTCCAGACCAATATCAGTTTTTAGCTAAAGTCGCTGCAAAAGCTTATGATTCTGATATGTTTGATGTATTTAGCAGCAGGCTTAGGGAAATAGGAACTGGACCATGGACTGCATATA
>CAZXRI010000034.1:0-9602 GCA_964642765.1 uncultured Methanosarcinales archaeon
ATATGGTGGATGTGAATAGGTACATTACGTCATCAGAGATTGGCTCAAGAACTATTAATTATGTTACCAGCTATGGCTGTCCGTGGAGATGTGGGTTTTGTTCTGTTATGGTTGTAAGTAATAGGAGATGGATGGCTGCAAGCCCTAAAAAGGTTGTTGATGATATGGAGTCTCTTGTTAAAAATTTTGGTGTTGATTCTTTTATTATTACTGATAATAATTATTTTACTGACGAAAAAAGGGTTCTGGAGATTGCTAAGGAAATAATCGACAGGGGATTAAAGATTAGGTATGGAAGGGCTAATGGCAGGGCAGATACTCTTTCTAGGCTTAAGGAAGAGACTTGGAAGCTTCTCGAGAAAAGCGGGCTTGATAGTGTGCTTATCGGTGCTGAGTCAGGCGATCAGCATACACTGGATTTTATGAAGAAAGATGGGCTTGTTCTGGATAATCTGAAGGCAACAGAGTTGTGCAAAAAGTATCATGTTAGAATTTTATATTCATTCTTTATCGGTCTGCCTAATAATAAGTCTTCTATTGAAAAGGAGTTTAATGCAACTGTCAAGCATATTAATGAACTGAGGAAGATTGAGAAAAATAATTTTTTCTATTTTTTCACTTATTCTCCTTATCCTGGGACTCCATTGTATCAAGAGAGTATAAAGGCAGGGTTTCAGGAGCCAAAGTGTCTCGAGGATTGGGCTAATATGGAGTTGTTTATGCTTAGTGTGCCTTGGATTCCTAAGAAGGTAAGCGATAGAGCATACCAACTCAATTTTTATTTTCCTATTATTAGCGGTAACGCTGCAAAGATAATATCTAATTATCCTGCTCCATTAAAGTTTGCAATTAAACCATTTGAGCGGGGGTTGTATTATCTGATGAATTTTAGGGTGAAGCATTTGTTTTTTCATTTTCCTATCGAGTATTATAGTATTAACTTTTTTGTGAAGTATGCCGGAAAAATCCCGTTTGTTCGGAAAATTATTGTTGGTAATGTGGGTTAACTTTAAATACCTCTCGACATTCTCTTAATTTATGGATTATAAAGAAATGCTTGCATCTGTACGGGAGCTTATACCTAAGGATGTTATGCAGAAGGAAAGGTTTGAAGTGCCTAAGGTTACAGGGCATATTCAGGGTAATAGGACTATTATCAATAATTTTCTTCAGATTGCTAATACTTTTCGCAGAGAGCATGAGCATCTTTTGAAGTATGTGCTGAAAGAGCTTGCTGCTCCTGGTGAGATTAAGGGAAGCGGTAGCCTGATAATCGGAACGAAGATTTCTGCGAGCAGGATTAATGAGAAAATCCAGCAGTATGCTAATGAGTATGTTCTTTGTTATGAGTGCGGGAAGCCTGATACTAAGGTTGAGAAGGAAGGGGATTTGAGTTATCTGAAGTGTACTGCGTGCGGTGCAAGGCATATTATTAAGACGAGAATGTAATGTTAATTGCAAAATTGCATAAGCAAGTGAATGGCACAAGAGTTTTGGCTTTGTGTGATAAGGATATTCTTGGGAAGAAGTTTTCTGAGGGTAAAATACAGATTGATTTGTCTTCTAATTTTTATAATGGGAGTGGGGTTAGTGATGCTGATTTAATCAAGCTGATGAATTCTGCTAACATCCTGAACATCGTCGGTGAAAAGGCTGTTGGGTTTGCTGTTAAGCATGATGTTGTTGATAAGGGGAATGTTCTTTTGGTTTCTGGTATACCTCATGCTCAGGTTGTGAAGGTTTGAATTTTTATTGGGGTTAGGTTTTTATGATTTTTTTCTTTTTGAAAACTGTCTAAAATAAAAATCCCATACTTTATGATACACTCGCTCGGCAGGGATTCATATCCAGAATTTATCCTGCCTCGCTCGGAATTATCATCTTGTTCGAGCCGACAGAAAGTTCGACCACAATAATACTAACGATTCGATAATAGATTCGCTCCGAATCATATTTGCAGCGAGACGGAGCAAGTGCGGCTTTACTCCGCAGAGCTACAAAATTAGCTCGCACTTTGAGCGGCACTCGCTTGAGGCTCGACCGCAATAATTAGGTGTCAGCAAGCTGACAACTTCTCCTCGTATAACTCGGAGATATTAGGATATTCGATAATATATTCAACAACAAGATAAATATTGGTATCTCGACGTCAAGCCGAGATACCTGAAAGTGCCTCCAAATTTTGTTGGAGTTGTTGTTGAATACTACGAACGAAGTGAGTATGGATTCGCTCGTCATCCTCTTTGCATCCTGACGAGCACGTGCGGCTTTACGCCGCACCAACGGATGCAGCGAGTTTTCGCTGCTAGCCGAACCACTTCTTCAATTCAATCTGCTTCTCCCTTTCTTTTCCGAAAATACTCTCGATACTTATCTTTGTTATCTCGAGAGATTGTTTCAGATAAGGAGGAAGATTGTATTTGTTAGCAAGAGAAATTGCAGGCTCTAAGTATTTTATAATTGAGCCTTCTGAGATTGTGAAAATTATTTTTCCATTACACTTTGTGCATCTTCCGATTAAAGGAGGCCTTCTGTATTTTTCATTGCAGTTTCCGCATCTAAAAACCTGCTGGGAAAATTTCCTGAAGTTGCCTTTAATGTCTCTCAAGAAATGCTTTTCTATCACAAGCCGTGCAACATCTGCTTCATCCACAGCCCTGATTTTTTCTGCCAGTTCCATCTGTGCTTTTAATTTATCCTGCATTGTCGGAAGTGTTTTGTATGCCGAGCATTTAACTCCTGTATTCATATTCTCGACATGATGCGTAAATCCAATTGGCCCATACATATTGTCTGTCTTGAGAAGCTTGCTGACTTGTTTTATCTCTATTTCATGAGGCATCTTAAGATTCTGAGCCGCCTCATAAAGCTCAACAGGATATTCCCAGCATATATCCATGTCGAAAATCATGTCGTCTATTTCTGTAGGAATTAGGTTTGATGTCAATACCAATGGCTCGTCTTGGGTTGAGCCTAAGTTGCTCGGAAGATATTTTTTCGAGAAATTAAGGAGTGCATCCATAAGGAGAATTATTCCTGCCTCATCTCCATCTGTATCACGCCTTGTTGCTGCATGGAGCATTGGATGTGCATACAATCCCTGTGTTTGTGAAAAGCCAACAATCCGTCCGACAATTCCTGCTGATGTATGAGGAGCAATTACAATAACATAATGGCCTATGAGGTCTTTTTCTGACTCAAGCCTGTAAAATGCTTTTTGTCCATATAACCTGAGTAAAAGCTCGTCTATAAATCCAGCTATCCTATGTAATACAGTGTCAGCTCCTTCATCAGGGGATTCTTTTGCACATGGAAGAATTATGTCCTGCGGCTTTAACTCAAGTATCTGCTCTTCGTTTGTCAATGGTTGTCCATATATATCATTTAAGTATCCAATCCTGAGAAGCTTCTCAACATCTGCGCAGACTTCTTTTGGCTTGAAATGTGTTATCGGAAGCTGTGTCATGTCATATCTTATTGTCCCATCCTTATTTACATAGACGTCATATTTTGCCCTAAGGATACCTTTTACAAGATGCTCAATGACATGCTCTTTATTTGACGTGCCTTTGACTCCTTTTATTATATCAGGGATTGACTCTGCCTTGAGTTTTTTTAGTGCAGAATCAAAGTAATCCCTTATTGGAATTTCCATGCTTTTGTAAGGAGAGCTTATTGAATGGAGCTTGCATTTTGGCTCGGGAATAAATCCGCAGATATTGCAATAGTAAACTTTTTGTGTGTGTTTTTCGCACTGCTCGCATATTCTATATATGGTAACTTTTTTGCAGTCTGGGCAATGGTATGTTGCAAATTCGCTTTTGATTTTTCCGATAGTGATTGCATTCTGGAATGACCTTAGTTTTCCACCTTCTTCTCCGACTGGAAAAAGCGCATGCGGATTTCCTGTCATTTTTCGCATCTTGGCTTTTTCTGGTCTGCCCATCCTTGCACCGATAAATGTTCCTGCCTTGTCTCTTATCTTGAATCTTGAAACTAAATTTATTATTTCCAAGCAGTTCTTTTCAGGATTTTCTGCTATGACTTTTTTTAGCGCTGCTGAGTCATTCTCGAGAAGGCTTAAAGAATGTGCAAATGCAAGTGCATCGTCTTTTTCAAGAACAGAATAGCCTGCTGTGAAGATGTGCTGGATTCCTATTAATTCAAGCGCACGTTTTGATTTCTCCTCGTATGGAATTATTATTTTTGGGTGGGTTTCATCTAAGATTATCTTTGCGTTATCAAGTGAGTTAATTAAGGCAGATAGCATTTCAATCGGAATTGTTGACCAATAGTACGTATATCTCGGATGAATCGGGATACTTAATGCAGAAGAGATTTTGAATGCGTCGCTGAATGTTATTTCTGATTTGGTGTTCTTGAGGTATGTTTCTGCCTTTTCATTTGATATGCCTGTGATTTCAGATAATTTTCCTGTGATTGGTTCTCCGAATTTTTGCGAGATAGAACGCTTAACTTCTCCTCTCCACCATTCCTCATTATATCCCGCAGGAACAAGCATGTGGTTTCTGTTGAAAAAATCTCCATAGCATGCAAGCATGTCGCCGACAAATGTTATCTCTTCAATTTCATCATAAAACTTTTTTGCTGTGTTGAGGTCATTTATCATTATGACTGATTTGTTTTTGAGTTTTACAATCGGTCCGTCAATTGTGTCACAAACACCGATAGAGGCAGCTTTTCCAGGGCGTTCAACTTTGAGCTGTGTGCCTATTGCAACGAACTTGTTTAGAACATAACCGCTTGCAGGATTGATGCACGTCGAGGAATAGCCTGAGTTTCTGCATCTGCCGTATCTTAGGCGGAAGCCTCCTGTTCGCATTGGGTGAGTTAGTATTGGCCTTCCTGCAACCAAATCCTGAATGAATGTATAGTTTGGAACAACCTGCTTTATGTCCGCAGTTTTGGTTTTTGATTTTGATTTTTTCTGGTATTTGATAAATTCCTCGAGAAAACTCCAGTGGCTCAAATTAAAATCTTTCCCCCACTTGCTTAATTGTTTCCATAATTTAGGTGATTTTTGTGCAACGCATTCACACAATACAAGGCATGGTCCATTCCTGATTTTGTTGGTTTCTATTCTTGGGATGTCCTTGTAATTTGATACTTCAATATCTTCAGATGGATTTCCGTCGAGCTGGACAGGAAGGTATTTGAGAAGCATTTCTATCTCTTTTTCTCCTGGCAAGTATTGGAGGTTATTAACGCGTTCATGATAGTCATAGCATTCTACAATTGCTCGTTGGATTTCATTCTCAGTCGGATCAAATGATTCATATCCAAATTTGACTCGAAGAAAGTCTGCAATTAATACTGATACTGCTGCTGCTGTTCCTCCTGCGCTTCTTACCGGTCCTGCGTAGAATATGGCAAAGTATTCTTTTCCATCTGCTCTCTTGCGGATTTTTATGTTTGAGAATCCCTCGAGAGGGCTTGAGACTGTTCCTAATGTGAGATAAGCAAATCCTACCCTGATTGCAGTTTCAATCGCAAGAATTTTTGAATCGAACTTGCAGAATTTCTCGTCTGAAATTTCATCAGCAATTTTTAATGCAACGCGCCAATCTAAAACTCCAAATTCTTTTTCTAATGCTCTGATTCTTTCTGGTATTCCTTTCCCTATAATCTGCGGAGCAACTATTGAGATTAATCCTTCGACCCTTTCTGCCATGTCTTTTGCAAGGGGAATCTCGACGGTTTCTTCAGGATCGTATCCTAATGCCCTTGAGCGGTTTGCTATCTCGTAGATTTTTTTCAGGTCTGAGTTGATGGTGTTGAAGTAGGATTGCATTATGAAAATAGTAAATGCCTATGTGTTAATAAAAATTTGCTGTTTGGCGATTACTGATATTTACTCTATGCACTTATTTTTTACTGCATATTTAAAAATAGAAATATTTACTTTTATTTTGGCTCAGGAAAAAAGTTTTTAATATTGCTGACTAAACCTTTTTCCCTCGCAATTAATGTTAAGAGATTTATACAGTTCTCGCAGACGACGAATAGACGAATTAAAAATAGAATCGTTGGGCTTCATGCCCGACAAAAGTGGGTGCTGCTTTTGCAGTGCGACTGGGATTAAGGAATGCACCTTAACCATCACTTAGTAAACTTAATCACCCTTGCTTCTCTCGTCTTTAAATTTACTGCGGAAACTCTTGCAGGCTCAGGAAGATGCCCTCGCCTTTTCTGATATTCTGTCATTGACTGCCAGCAACTTGCATTTATCATAGTGATTCCTCGATAATTTGCAATCAATGTCCTGTGGATATGGCCTGTGCAAAAAAAATCAGGGATATTCTCGATAACAAGAGCATCTGATTTCGGATCAGGAATGTATGTATTAGAGCCATGTGTCGGAGCAAGATGCCTTCGCTTGAGGAGGAATTTCATTATAAGGTCAGAGCGGTCATATCCGCCGTTGTTTCTGATTGAATCCACGCTTGCTATGTAATAGTCAAATGAATAGCCATGATAAATCAATACATCAAAACCTGAGAATCCTTCCTTTGCATGGATGTTAAGCAATGCAGGGTTTGAAACTGAGATAATGTTAGGCAGCTTGTAAATATCTTCAGCATAATCTTTGTATAACGGAAGCTGCGGCTCTGATAATCGCATTGCATCATGGTTGCCAGAGCAGATTATTATTTTGATATGATGAGGAATCATGGATAGGTATCTTGCACATTCTTCATACTGGAGTTTTATGTCCTTGATGCTTAAATCCTCTTCCTGTCCTGGGTAGATTCCACAGCCATCTATAAGGTCGCCTGTGATAAAGATGTATTTTACCTTTTCTGCAATCTCTCTCTGCTTTTCATCACCTATCTCAAGATTAATCCATTTAATGAACTTCATAATCTCTTCATCGAGAAATGTCTTTGAGCCGACATGTAGGTCTGACAGGAAAAGCGCATAACAATCGTCATCGCATCTTTTCATTTCTGCATTTAGCGGGATATCAGGCCAAATGATATTATTTACAAACACAACACCATTGCTCGAAACGCCTTGGACTGCGATTACTTCATCCTCGACAATAGTTTTGGCTTCCTGAAATAGGTCTGGCTTGTTCTTGTTCACAATTACTTTTATCTCTCCAGTCGAATCCTCTAATCTGATTATGAGGTTTCCGTTTTTTGTGATGTCCTTTCCATTTGTCATGCCTATCATCGAGATGTCTTCTTTTTCACGCTTGCTTTTTATCCTGTTGATGGACATGAGATTTTTCATATCCTGCCTTTTCCTGAGCATTTTCTCTATAGCATTGTACCTTGCGTTGAAATGCTCGACGAAATCCTCAGTTGTCCATTTTTTTAACTCGCCTTCGTAAGAGTAAACTATTTTGACAGGGAATTTGTCTTCTGCATTTTTTTCATTCTCTGCATTAAGGTTTGAGTTTTTTTCTTTTGTGATGTATTCGAGAAATTGGCTGTATGTGTTTGCTTTTCCTTTTTCAGAGAGTGCCTTTGACTGCTCCATCTCGAGCCAGTTTATGGTTTCTGATTCTGACAGCTCAGCGAGAATTTTTGCTATGTCTTCATTGATTATCATTAATCCTGACAAGTTTATCTTGTCTATTATTTTCTTGAACTTCTCGAGGTTGTCCTCATCATCCATCTTTACTAATAGTTCACTGCTTACAAGCACGCCATTCTTGAGGAAGAATTCGACAATTTCCCTTTTTTTTGCTTGCGTATCATGATTCATTTTCCTGCATTTTTTGTATCTTATATTTCCATTGCAGTCTCGAGGGATTTCTTTATCTTTTCTTTTATCTGCTCTGCCATTGGGACGCTGATTTTTTTGGTTCTTCCATACCTGCCTTTTGAAATTACCTTTGCATTTATTATCCCGAACATGTCAAGCTCTCCTATAATGTCAGATAGCCGGCGTTGTGTCAGCGGCTTTAATCCTGTTTTTGCGCAGATGTTTTTATAGATGCTATAAACATCTCCTGTGAATACATACTCATCATTGTTCTGAAAACTCATTACTGCATAAAGCACTGCCTGAGATTGTTTTGGCAAAGACATTATTGTATCGAAAATCCTGTCTCTTTCTATCTTATCCTCTGCCTCGTCGAGATGTGAGATTTTTACATTCTTTTCATTTTTCCTTTCTGCAATCTCAGCAGCGACTCTCATCAACTCAAGGCATCTTCTTGCATCTCCATGCTCTCTTGCTGCAAACGCAGCGCATTTTTCTATTAAGCCTTCTTCGAGAGTGTCTTCCCTGAATGAGACCTTGCATCTTTCCCTGAGGATATCCTGAAGCTGGAGTGCGTTGTACGGAGCAAATAATATCTCCTCCTCAGAAAGGGATGATTTTACTCTTGGGTCAAGATTATCCAGAAAAACAAGGTCATTTGATATTCCTATCAGGCATATCTGGGATTTTTTCAGGTCTTCGTTTATCCTTGTCAGGTTATATAATATTTCGTCTCCTGCTTTTTTTACAAGCTGGTCTATTTCGTCGAGAACTATTATTATTATACCGCTTTTGCTGTCTATAGCCTCGAAAAATATTTTGTAGACTTCTTCTGTAGGTAAGCCTGTTGTCGGGATTGCTTTTCCCAAATCACGCGCAAGCTGTGCCACAATCCTGTATTCTGTGTCCGCAATCTTTTTCAGCTTGCAGTTGAGGAAGAGCAGGTTTACAGGCACATTGTTTTGGGATGCGATATTTATGATGTTTTTAGTTATATATTTTGTCGTGAGGGTTTTTCCAGTTCCTGGTTTGCCATATATGAATAGGTTTGATGGTTTTTCTGTTTTCAGGCTCGGGGCAAGGATATTTGCAAGGAGTTTTACTTCTTTTTCCCTATGCACGATTGTTTCTGGCATGAATGCACTTTGGAGAGCCTTCTTGTTTTTGAATAGTGATTCCTTCTCGATAAATCCCTTGAGAAATGATTCGAGTTCTTTTTGTCCCATGGAATCTCCAGAGGAAACGAAGGTATATAAGTTTTTTGCTATTGGAAGCAGCGATAAGTCGCTGCATCCCTTGGTCGGGCATAAAGCCCGACGTGCTCGTCAGGCTGCAAAAAGGATAACGAGCAGAACCAATTATCAAATCGACTAATTAATTACTGATGTTGAACTCTGAGGAGAAAACTCGCTACAAAATAGGTAGTATTATTGCGGTCGAGCTTCAAGCAAGTGCCGCTTAAAGTGTGCACGAATTTTGTCGTGCTGCGTGTCAGGCTGCAAAAAGGATAACGAGCAGAACCAATTATCAAATCGACTAATTAATTACTGATGTTGAACTCTGAAGAGAAAACTTGCTGCATTCTTTGATGGGGTGTAAAGCCGCACGTGCTCGCTAGATGCAAACAGGAAGGCGAGCAGAACCATTATCGAGGAGTATGTAAAAAGGTTGTCGAGATGGTTTATTATCTATTTGTAGAAGAGCATTTTCTCCTCTATCTAAAGCCAGAATACCAAAGATTTTTTAATCCCTGACTGTTTTCAGAGAATTTGTTATGGCGGATGATCCAAAGCAAAGCGATGATGAGGAAGTTTCTATAGATTTCAGTAAAATTAAGGGGTTTTTCAAGAAGAAAGTTCCTGCAAAGG